>DASXAN010001280.1:0-3808 GCA_036406755.1 Gemmataceae bacterium | reverse complement strand
GCCGACGACCGGGAGAGACCGGGTTGGGGTCGGCGGGGTGGCGGTCGGTGCGGGCATGGCCGGTCCGCGGTGGGGTTACTCGAACTCGACCTCGTCCAGCGTCGCGGCGATCCGGGCGATGACGCGGCCCGGCAGCGGTGCGTAGCCGAGCGGGGCCGCGTACCGCTGGCCGCCGTCCCTCGCCGTCGCCCAGCGGAGGAACTCGACCAGCGGCCGGCCGCGGTCGGCCGGAAGCCGGCGGAAGAACACCGCCCAGTCGGTGCCGCTGATCGGATAGGCGTCCGGCCCGGGTGCGTCCACGATCGAGAAGCACCGGTCGGCCGGAATCTCCGTTGACGATGCGGCCGCGGCCGTCACGCTCTCCGGGCTGGCGACGACGAACCTGCCGGCCCGGTTCCGCACCGCCCCGAACGCCACCCGGTCCCGCATGTGGGCGGCGAACGTCAGCTCGACGTAGCCGATCGCCCCGTCCAGCCGGCCGACCTCGCCGGCGACGCCGGGGTTGCCCTTCTGCCGGACGCCGACGGCGAACGACGCCGACGCGCCCTCTCCCATGTTCTTGTCCGCCCACTTCTGCGGCCGCATCTTCGCCAGGTACTCGGCGAAGATGGCCGTCGTCCCGCTCGGGTCGGACCGGGAGACGACGCGGATCGGCAGGTCGGGCAGGTTGACGCCGGGGTTGAGTTCCGCCAGTGCCGGGTCGTCCCAGCGGGTCACGTCGCCGAGGAAGATGTCGGCCAGCAGCCGGCCGGAGAACCGCAGCGGCCGGTCCTCGGGTACCCCGTCGAGGCGGTAGATGGGCACGACGCCGCCCATCGCCAGCGGGATGTGGACCACGTCGCCGTGAATCGCCTGGGCCGCCGCCCGCTGTTCGGCGTTCATCGGGGCGTCCGTGCAGCCGAACAGGATGGCCCCGCGGGTCATCTGCTGAACGCCGTTGCCGGAGCCGGTGCCGGTGTAGTCCACCTGCACACCGGTTTCCCGCTCGTACACCCGCTGCCACTTGAGCATGAGCGGCTCGATAAACGTGGCCCCGCCGCCGTCGATCCGCGGGCCGTCGGACCGGCCACAGCCGGCGATCGCGAGACAGGCGGCGAGCGGACCGAAAAGTGTTAGGCGGGTCATCGCGAGTCCCCGGACGCGCAGGGATAGCGTAGCGACGGCGCGTGTGGCCGAATGTGAAGGGCCGTTGAAGGTTTGATGAAGGCGGCCGTCAGGCGTCGGAACCGGCCGGGCGGCGGGGCTCGTCCACGCCCAAGCCCATGACCAGGATGGCGACGAGGATGTGCTTGGCGAGGCTGATCGAGATGACGGCCGGGATGGTGCCGAGGGTGACGCACCAGGCCGTGGCCAGGACCGTGACGGCGGACAGCGTGACCTGGTGCAGCCGCAGCCGCAGCCGGTCGGGTCCGTCGTCCGCCGCCAGGCCGACGGCCGGCGGCGGGACCGGCGGGACCATCATCTTCATGAGGAACCTCCGCGGGGCGTCCGGCCCTCCATTCATTCATAACCGCCTTCCGCCAGGAGGACAAGCAGTTGGTGTGCCGGCGGTGGGCCGGCGGCGATCTGCCTCGTCCGACATTGTCTCCGGGCCGGCCGTCTGTCACACTAAAACCATCGGGCCGTCCTCACCGTCGGAATGTTCGTCAGACTCGACCGGCGCCCCGCGGGGACCCGCATGCCCGGCTCGCTATGCGACCGACAGACGTTCCTCAGCCGCCTCGAAGCCTGTGGGCTGGTCGAGCCGGAGGTGCTCCGCACCGTTGCCCTGCGCCTGCCGGCCACGCAGCGGGGGCGGGTGATCGCCCGGTTCCTGGTGGACGAGGGGCTGCTCACCCGGTTCCAGGCCGAGAACCTACTGGCCGGGCGGACCACCGGGTTTGTCCTGGGCCAGTACCGCATCCTCGACGAGGTCGGCCGCGGCGGCATGGGGCGGGTGTTCAAGGCCGAGCACGCCACCATGCGGCGGGTGGTGGCACTGAAAGTACTGGCCGCCCACCTGACGCGGACGGAGCGCGCCCGGCAGCTGTTCCAGCGAGAGGTGCGGGCGGCGGCCCGGTTGGTCCACCCCCACATCGTCACCGCCTTCGACGCCAACCAGGCCGACGACCGGTGCTACCTGGTGCTCGAGTTCATCGACGGCCCGAACCTGGCCGCCCTGGTCCGGGATCACGCGCCGCTGTCGGTCGGGCAGGCGTGCGAGTTCGTCCGCCAGGCGGCGCTCGGGTTGCAGCACGCCCACGCGCTGGGGATGGTTCACCGCGACGTCAAACCGTCGAACCTGCTCGTCCAGCCGCCGGTCGGCGAGACGCTGGCCCAGGGCGGGGTGGTCAAAATCACGGACTTCGGCCTCGCCCGGCTCGGGGTGTCGGGCGGCGGCGATGACGACTCGATCCGGTCGGGCGAAAACGTGGTCATGGGCACGCCGGACTACCTGTCCCCGGAGCAGGGCCGAGACCTGGCCGCGGCCGACATCCGGTCGGACCTGTACAGCCTCGGGTGCACGCTCTACTACCTGCTGACCGGGGAGGTGCCGTTCCCGGGCGGGACGCCGCTGGAGAAACTGATGCGGCACGCGACGGTGGACCCGGAGCCGGTGGAGCAGCTGCGGCCGGTGGTGCCGCCGGGGGTGGCGGTCCTGGTCCGGCGGCTGATGGCAAAGGACCCGAAGGGCCGGCCGCAGACGCCGGCCGAGCTGGCCGAGGCCCTGGACGCGTTCGCCGAGGTCCGGCCGGTGGTGTGGACGCCGCCGCGGCCGGGACCGCTGACCGGGGCCAGTTCCGCCGATCTGCCGCCGCCGGCGACGGGGACGAGCCTGTTCGGCGGCGGCACCCAGGCGATCACCGGACAGACGACCCGCGTGACGGCCGACGAGGAGGCGCCCAAGCTGTCTGACGCCGAACTACAGTTGATGCTCGGCGGCCGCCGCCGGTGGATGCGGACGGCGCTATTCGCCGTCCTGCTGGCGGCGGCGGTCGGGTTCACGATCGGCGTGCTGGCGATCGCCGCGGCCCTACGGCCGCCGGCGTGAGCGTTATCCACCCGCGTCCCGCAGTTGCCGCAGCCGCCGCACGACCGCCTGCAAATCGTCCGGAAGCGGCGACTCCCACTCCACCCACTCGCCCGACGTCGGGTGCGTGAACCCGAGGTAGGCTGCGTGCAATGCCACGCGCGGCGACCCGCTCGGGTCCTGGGCCGGCGGGCCGGTCATCGGCCGGTCGTACACCCGCTCCCCGGCCAGCGGCACCCCGGCTTCGCCCAGGTGGATGCGGACCTGGTGCGTCCGCCCCGTCTCCAGGCGGCACTCGACCAGGGAGCACGGCCCCAGATCCTCCAGCACTCGGACGTGCGTCACCGCCCGCTGGCCTTCGCCCGGCGGTCCGCTGCCGCGGCGGCCGTCGCCGCGGTCGCGGACCAGCCACGACTCGATCCGCCCCTCCGCTGGCCGGCCGCGGGTGATCGCAAGATACCGCCGGCCGACCGTGTGAGCGCGGAACTGTCGGCCCAGGGCGGCCTCGGCCTCCGGGGTGCGGGCGAACACGACCAGCCCGCTCGTGTCCCGGTCGATGCGGTGGACGGCGCGGACCGGGCCGCCATCGGGCAGCAGCGACGGCAGTCGGTCGGCGAGGGTGGACGGCAGGAACCGCTTGCCACGGCTGCCGAACTCGGCCGCCTCGGTGGCGCTGCGGTGCGTGGTGACGCCCGGCGGCTTGTCCACGACGACGACGGCGGAATCGACGTGGCGGAGGACGGGACCTGCGTCTCGGCGAACCGGCGGCGTCAGCCGCCGGGTGGCCCCCGAGCGCCC
>DASXAN010001279.1:0-11007 GCA_036406755.1 Gemmataceae bacterium | reverse complement strand
GCTGGAGCGGTTCGCCGTCCGGCGGGACGAGGCGGCCGAACTGGCCTTCGCGGCCCTCGTCGAGCGGCACGGGCCGATGGTCCGGCGCGTCTGCCGGGGGGTGCTCCGCGACCCGCACGACGCCGAGGACGCCTTCCAGGCCACCTTCCTCGTCCTGGTCCGCAAGGCGGCGTCGGTCCGGCCGCGGCGGCTGGTCGGGCCCTGGCTCTACGGCGTCGCCCGGATGACCGCCGTCCGCGCCCGGGCGGCGGCGGCCAAGCGGCGGGCGCGGGAGGCTCCGCTCGTGGACGTGCCCGACCCCGCCCCGCGGCCCGACGCCGACCTGGCCGCGGTCATCGACGAGGAGCTGGCCCGGCTGCCGGAGAAGTACCGCGTGCCGATCGTGCTCTGCGACCTCGGCGGCCAGTCGCACCGCGAGGCGGCGGAGCAGCTCGGCTGGCCGCAGGGGACCGTGTCCGGCCGGCTGTTCCGCGGCCGGCAGCTGCTGGCGACCCGACTCGCCCGGCGGGGCGTGACCACGACGGCCGCGGCGGCGGCGGCCGTATTGGCCGGCGACGCGGCGGCGGCCCGCGTGCCGCCGGCGCTGTGGGAGGCGACGGGCAACATCGTGGCGACTGGGCTGGTCCCGGCCGAGGTCGCCGCCTTATCCGAAGGAGTGGCGAAGACCATGCTGCTGACGAAACTCAAGCTCGTCGTGCCGGCCCTGGCGGTGCTGGCGGTCGTCGGGGTCGGGGCGCTCGGCCTGCGGTCCACCGCCGCCGACCCGCCGGAGCAGAAGGCCGCGCCGCCGGCCGCGCAGCGCCCCGCCGCGCCGAAGGACCGGATCGCCGCGGCGCTGGAGGACTACCGCCAGACACTGGCCGTCTACGACCTGGGGTTTGATTCCGTATTCCCCGGCCGGGCGTGGCAGGCCCGCGACCCGAAGCGGCTCGACAAGTACCCGTCGCGGGACGCCTGGCCGCAGGTGCTCGGGCACGTGGACACGGGCGCCGGCGACTTCGCGATCGTGCCGCCGAAGGGGCCGGCGCCCAAGTCCCCGTCGGGCGGCGTCGCGTTCACCGGGCCGCTCGCCGAGCCGCTGGCAACGAACGACAACGCCACGCTGCTCTGCCTCGACGGCATCACCGCCGACGGCGTGGTGACGGCCAAGGGCTACGCGTCCGTGGTCTGCCACGGGACGATGGCGGGCAAGCTGTTCTTCGCCAGCTACGCCACCGCATATGTGAAAGGAGACATGACCGGCAACCTGACGGCCCAGTCGTACTTCAACGCGGTGGTCACCGGCAAGTTCACCGGCCGGATCTGGACCGACTCGTACGCGATGATCTACCTGATGGGCGGGTTCGCCGGGGAGGTTGAGCTCGGGCCGTCGCACCTGTACATCGCCGGCCGGACGACGAAGGCCGACCTGGCCCGCCTCAAGAGCAGCGCGACCGGCAACGGGGACGTCTACCTCGAGGAGTCGGACCTGCCCGCGGGCACGCAGACGGTCAACGGCGTCAAGGTCACGGTGGCCAAGACGATCAAGGGGCCGTGACGGCTCGCACGTCCGGCGGCGGCGGATACAACGTCGGTCATGGCCGCCGACTCGCCTCCGCTGGCCGACCTGTGCCGGGCCGCCCTGGGCGACTTCCGCCGCGCCTGGCTCGCCCTGGCCGGGTTCGAGCTGGCGTTCAAGCTCCTGCTCGGCCCGGTCGCCGTCCCGGCCGCCGCCTGGGTGCTGGCCCGGCTGGTCGCCACCACCGGCCGCACCGCCGTCAACAACGCCGACCTCGTCGGCTTCCTCCTCACGCCGACCGGCGTCGTCGTGGGCGTCCTCGCCGGCGTCGCCGCCCTGTCCGCGACGCTGTTCCAGACGACCGGCGTGCTGGCGGTGGCGGCGCTGCGGCTGTCCGGCCGGCGGGTCACGCTCCGGGCCGGGGCGGCGGCGGTCGTCGGCGGGGTCGTCCGCGTGCTGCGGCTCGGGGCGGTGCAGCTCGGGGCGCTGGTGCTGGTGTCCATGCCGTTCGCCGGCCTCGGCGGGCTGACCTACCTGGCGTTCCTGTCCGGCCGGGACATCAACTACTACCTGGCCGACCGCCCGCCGGCGTTCTGGGCGGCCGCCGTCGTGGCCGGGCTGCTGGCCCTCACGGCGACGGCCGCGGCCGTGGCCCTGTACGTCCGCTGGTCCTTGGCCCTGCCGATCCTGCTGTTCGAGGGCGGGTCGGCGACGGCGGCCCTGCGGGAGAGTAGCGACCGGGTCCGCGGGGCGGCCGTGCCGATCGGGACGACGCTGCTCGGCTGGCGGCTGGCGTGCGGGGCCGCCGGCTGGCTCGTGCTGACCCTGTTCGGCTGGGTGGCGGCCGAGCTGCTCGACGCCGCCGGCCCGCGGCCGGGGGCTGCCGTTCCGGTCGCGGCCGCCCTGTTCGTCGTGCACGGGCTGCTCGTCGTGCTCGGGTCGTACGTGGTGGCGGCCGGGCACGGCCTGTTGACGCTGCGGTGGTACGCGGCCCGCGGTGGACAGGTCACCGTTCACGCCGAGGTGCCGCCCGCATCCCGGACGTGGCTGGTGCGGTTGGCGGCGGCCGGCGGGGCGGCGTTCGCGGCGACCGTCCTGTTCTTCGGGTTCGCCGCCGCCCAGCCGCTCGGGCGACCCGGCTCCGCCGGGTACTCCGGCGGGCCGGTCGAGATCACCGCCCACCGCGGCTACGCCCACGCCGCCCCCGAGAACACCCTCGGCGCGTTCCGGGCGGCGATCGACGCCGGGGCCGACTGGGCCGAGCTGGACGTGCAGCTGACCGCCGACGACGTGGTCATCGTCCAGCACGACCGCGACTTCGCTCGGGTCACCGTCGGCCACGACCCGCGGCGGCCGGGGCAGTTGACGCTGGCCGAAGTCCGGCGACTGGTGTTGCACGACCGCGCCGGCAAGCCGTACCCCGGCGAGCGGATCCCGACGCTCAAGGAGGTAATCGATCTGGCCCGCGGCCGGATCCGGCTGAACGTCGAGCTAAAGGTGTACGGCGGCGACCGCCGCATCGCCGCGGCGACGGCCCGGCTGCTGCGGGACGAGCGGTTCGAAGACCAGTGCGTCGTCGCGTCACTGGACTACGAGGCGCTCCAGCTGGCGAAGCGGGAGGACGAGCGGCTGCGGACGGCGGCGATCGTGACGTACGCCGTCGGCGACCTGAGCCGGCTGGACGTGGACGACCTGAGCGTGAACGTGTCGCTGGCGACGGACGATCTGCTGCGGGCGGCCCGGGGGCACGGCAAGGGCGTCATGGTGTGGACGGTGGACGACCCGGGACAGGCCCGGCGGCTGGTCGGCCGGGGGGTGCGGAACCTGATCACGAACGACCCGCCGGCCCTGGCGGAGGTGAAGGCGGACGGGGCGGGCCTGACGGACGGCGACCGGCTGCTACTGGCGTACCGGTCGCTGCTCGGGGCGCGGCACTGAGCCGCGGCGTCACGCCGCCTTCCGCCGGGTGCCCGGCAGCAGCCCGGTGCCGCCGAGCACCGCGGCCGCCGCGATCGAGGCGAACACCATCGCCGGTCCCCAGGTCCGGGCGGCCTCTGCGGCCGCCGGCTGCCACGGGCCGGGGCCGTTCCCGACCCCGCCCACGACCACGGCCGCCAGCGCCAGCGTCCCGATGCCGACGAACACGCCGGCCCACGCCGCGACCGCGACGACCCGGATGCCGCGGCGGGGCGGGGCGGCCGGCGACGGGGCGGGGCCGCCGGTCAGGGCCGGGGCGACGTCGGCGAACAGGCGGTGCCGGACCCGGTGCTGGCCCTTGGCCGGCGAGTCCGTCGCCGGCCGCGGCAGGCTGGCGCCGAGCAGGTCCGCCCCCCGCCGCGACGCCAGCCGCCCGGCGACGCGGCAGCCGATGACCCGCCCGAGCAGGCCGAACGGCACGGCGGCCAGGCCCGCCGGGACGCCGACGTACAGGGCCAGGATCACCCGGTCCTGGATGGTGGCGGCCGGCCGCTTCAGGTGGATGGCGGCGTTGGCCGCGAATTCGGGGCTGATGAACACGGCCACGGCCAGGGTGGTCCAGACGAACACGCCGGCCAGGACGCCGATGTTGAACTGCCAGTTGTTGACGACCGCCCGGCCGGAGACGGGGACGGCGGCCCGGCACTTCGGGCAGGCGAGGGTCGGGGTGGTGATGAGGCCCACCAACCGGCTGACGTCGGTTCGACAGCGGGGGCAGACGTCGAGGGTGGCGGACATACGCCCCTCCCGCTGGGTCGGACGGGGGGTTGGCCTGGGTAGAATTACGGTCCGATATGACAGTCTAGCTCACGCCAGAGCCGGCGGCGGTGGAATTGTGCCGGCGGGGGCGGGGCCGACAACAGCGGCCCCGCCCCCACGTCGAAAGTGCTGTTCATCGGCCGCCAGCTGGCGGAACCAGGGGTGCCAGCGGGGCCGGCGGCGGCATCGGCCCGGGCGGCGGCGGTGCGGGCGGGGCGGGCTGCGGCGGCGGCAGCGTGGTCGACTCGGTGACGGGCACCGGGGCGACCATCAACGCCCCGGGCTGCGGGATCGGGCAGGCCATCTGCCACGGCTGCCACTGCGTCGGGAAGTAGCCGAAGCAGGCGCACGACCGCAGCAGGCCGGCCGGCTGCGGGGCCCGCTCGCACGGGCCGACCGCCGTGCACCCCCACTTGCCGTACTCCCCGCCGCGGGCCGGCAGCAACCCCACCGTCAGGCACACGCCGACGGCCAGTCCGCCGCGGCGCAACGTCGTGCGAGTCATCCGTGCCTCCTGTCCCCGACATCGGTGTCGGTCTGTCCGCCGTTCGGTCTTACCGCCCGCCCGCCGTCGGTGCCGTGGGCGCGGCCACCCTGGGCGCCGCTATCCCGGTCGCCCCGGCCGCGGGGGCGACCATGCCGGGCCGCCCGCCGCCCCGGTTGGCCCCGAGGCCGCCGAAGTACCCGCGGGTGTTCATGAACGAGACGGCGTGCCCGGTGGCCGGCAGCTCGGTCGGGCCGGCTTGGTTCGGCGCGTTCACCTCGCGGCTGAGCGTACCGTACTGCTGTTGCAGCTGGTCGAGCCCGCTGCGGAACTCGAACTGCGGCCGGACCAGGCCGTAGTAATTGACGGCTTGGTTCCCCGGGCGGAGCAGGTTCAGGTACGGGCTGAAGGTCGGGCTGCTCGCCCGCGCCGGGCCGCCGAACGGCGACCCCGGCGGCTGACCCGGCGCCTGCGCCCGGACCGCCGGACCGATCGCCAGTGTCAGCAGCGCGGCGAGTCCGGCGGCGCGTGTCATCGTCATGGTAGCGTCCCTCGTCAGGTGGCCGTCAGGTCGGACGGCGGTCTATTGTACCACGTCCGCCGCCGGCGATTAGAAGCCGTTGCCGTTGCCGTTGCCGCCCGGGTTCCGGACGTTCTCGATCGTCGAACTGCCCAGCAGGATGATGCCGAACGTCCGCTCGATCGGGGCGTAGATCTTGCTCAGGTAGTTGTCGAACGTCACGATCGGCTGCGACATCACGTACACCCGGTCGCCGGGCAGCACCTGGTAGTTGGTGGCCGTCTGGCCCCGCTGGGTGACGTTCACCCAGTCCACCGGCAGGACCTGGTCCGGGCCGCACCCGGCCGGGGCCGGCCGCGACACCCAGATCCGCTTCTTCGACGCCACCGGGGACAACCCGCCGATGTTGCTGACCGCGTCCAGCACCGTCTCGTTGCCGGTGATCGGCAGCCGGACGACCTGCTCGCCGCTGCCGGCCCCGTCGGTGATCACGTAATAGATCTTGCTGTTGTACGCCGCCACGTCGATCGACACCTCCGGCCGGTACAGGTACTTGGCCAGGTGCTGCTCGACCGCCGCCTTCGCCTGGTCGAGCGTCATGCCGGTCACGTACACGGACCCGTAGGTGCCCAGGCTGACCGTCCCGTCCGGGCGGACCAGGTGCTCGCCGCGGATCTGCTGGCCGGCCCGCGACTGGGCCAGCGAGACGGTCACCTGCGGCTCGCGGATGATGGCCCGCAGGTGTTTGGTGATCTCCTCCTTGGCCTGGTCGGTCGTCAGGTCGGCCACCTGCACCGACCCGTAGCTCAGCCCCAGGTTCACCCGCCCGTCCGCCTCGACCGGGTAGACGCCGGCGATCGGCTCGTTGGGCAGGGTGTTGGTCGCCTGGATCAGCAGCGCGTCGAGCGGGTTGATCTTGTACGGCGGCAGCGGCACGATCCGGACGGCGTCGATCAGGAGGATGTCCGGCGGCTCGACCACGTACGGCGGGTGCGTGACCTTCTGCAGCTCCCGCGGGGCCTCGACGACCGGCAGCGGCTCATGGAGCGTCCGGCACCCGGCCGCCAGGATCAGGCAAGCGAGCGCGGCCGAGCCGCGGATGCGAGACACCGTCGTGCGGGCCATGGCGATCTTTCCCCCTGTCATCGGACCCGGCCGCGCCCCGACATTCACCATGCGCCGCGGTCCGGTTGTTCCATCATCGTCAAGGGTGCCGAAGTTGTTGAAAGAAACAGGGGGATTGGTGGTGCCGGGCATAACGGGCTGCGGCCGAGCAAGCTGCGGAAGGCGGGCGGATTCGCTCAAGATGGGGGGATGGGACTATCGCAACGGCTTAACACCCGGCCGGCGGGTGTAAACGGCGGTTTGCGCCGCCGCTGTACAGCCCCGCCGGCGAGAGCGGACGGCACCGGTCCGCGCGCCTCGGTTTGTCCAAGTTTCATAATCTCAACGCCCTCCCAGTCCGGCTGTTACGCCGATTGACCGATCCGGGGCCCGTCCCCGGTCCGGGGCCGACCGGCAACGGTATACGGTTTGCTTTCTCCACCGACCGCACCGGAATTATCGACCTTGCGCCCCCAGCCTGCCCCGGGGAGCCTGTCGGCCGCAGCCGTGGCGACCGACCTGGCGCGAGGCCGCGCCGCCGGCCGCGGTCGGGGCGCGGAACGGATGCCGTTGACCAACCGGGACGGAGTGCGCGCCGTCGGCCGGCCGCCGGTCCCGTGGAGGCAAGGTGAGCCTGTGAAGTCGTCCGTGCCAGCCATCCCGAGCCGGACCAAGGCGGCCCCGAACCAACCGGGGCCGCGGTCGGCCGCCACGTCCCGCGGCGCCCCCGCGGGGCCGCCGTCCCCGCCGGCCGCCGGGCCGCGGTTGGCCCCCCGTACCCTGATCGCGGTCCTGGCAGGGCTCACAGTCGCCGTCCTGTGGGCGTACTGGCCCGTCCTGGCTGACATGGGCCGGAAGTGGGCCGGCGACCCGCAGTACTCCCACGGCTATCTGGTGCCGCTGTTCTCCCTGTACCTGCTCTGGTCCCGCCGCCCCGGGCGAAATCCCAAATCCCAAGTACCAAATCCCAACAGTTCCGGTTTGGGATTTGGGATTTCGGATGTGGAATTTCGCCCGTCCTGGTGGGGCCTGGCCGTCCTGTCCGGGGGCGTCCTGCTGCGGTTGGCCGGGGCGTACGTCTTCTTCGACTGGCTGGAGGCGGTGTCGCTGCTGGCCGTCCTCGCCGGGGCGGTCCTGCTCCTGGGCGGCTGGCCGGCCCTGCGGTGGTCGTGGCCGGCCATCGCGTTTTTGGGCTTTATGGTGCCGCTGCCGTTCCGGGTGGAGACGGCCCTGTCCCACCCGCTGCAGCGGATGGCGACGGTTGCCAGCACCTACATCCTCCAGACCCTCGGCCGGCCGGCCTTCGCCGAGGGGAACGTGATCGTCATCAACGAGTCCCGGATCGGGGTGGTCGAGGCGTGTAACGGGCTGGGCATGCTCCTGCTGTTCTTCGCGCTGGCCACGGCCGTGGCCGTCCTCGCCCCCCGCCTCCACTGGGCCGAGCGGCTGCTGATCGTCGCCACGGCCGCCCCGGTGGCGGTCCTGGCCAACGTGGCCCGGATCACGGTCACCGCCTTCCTGCACGAGTTCGTCAGTGCCCACTGGGCCGACGTGGTGTTCCACGACCTGGCCGGGTGGCTGATGATGCCGCTGGCCCTGGGCCTGCTTTACCTGGAGATGTGCGTCCTGTCGCGGCTGTTCGTGACCGCCCCCGCCGCCGACCGCCGCGCCCCTGCCGCCCGCGGGCCGCGGCCGGTCCGCCTGCCCACCGCGTAACCCCGATCCGGCCGTAACGCGCCGGATGACTGACGGAGTCCGTGAATGTCGCTCACCCCGGGTGCCCCGACCGCCGCGCCGCCCGCCGCCCTGGGCAGCGCCCCGAACGCGGTGGCCCTGCTCAAGGCGCTGCGCCGCTGTTGGGTGCGGGCGGCGGCCGTCGGCGTCGTCCTCGCCGGGGCGGCCGCGGTCGGCGCCTGGTACTTCGTCCCGCCGTCCAAGCACCTGGCCCGGACGCTGATGCGGGTGCCGGCGAGCAGCACGATTCTGTTCCACTTGTCGGAGGCCGTCCCCCCGCTGCCGGAGCACCAGCGGACGCAGATGGCCCTGGTCAAGAGCCGGATGGTGCTCAACGCCGCCCTGAAGCGGCCCGGGGTCAGTGAGCTGGCCGTCATCAAGGCCCAGCCGGAGCCGATCGAGTGGCTGGAGAAGGAAGTGGTGGCCGACTTCTCGGTCGCCCCCGAAATCCTCCGCATCGCCGTCAGCGGGGACAACCCGGACGAGATGAAGGCGCTGGTCAAGGCCCTGCGGGAGGCGTACCAGACCGAGGTGCTCGACAAGGAGCGGATCGAGCGGAACGCCCGGCTGGAGATGCTCGGCAAGAAGCGGGAGGAGTACACCGAGAAGCTGCGGGACAGGCAGCGGCGGCAGCGGGAGCTGGAGCAGGCGGGCGTGCCCAAGGACGTCGGCATGCGCAATTTCATCCAGTCGTTCGTACAGTCCAGGCTCGGCGCCATCGAGAAGGAACTGATCGCGACCCAGTCGGACCTGCGCAAGAGCACGATCGAGCTGGCGGCCCAGAAGGCCGCCGAGAAGGCCCTGCCGACCGCGACGATCTCGGGCCTCGAGGTCCAGGCGCTGGTCGATAAGGAGCCGGACGTCGTGAAGGCCCAGGGCCGGGTGAACGAGTGGAAGGTGTATGTCGCCGAATGCCTCAAGAGAGCCGTCAAAGGCGAGGCGGAGCCGACGGTCCAGGCGGCGCGGAAGAGTCTGGCCGAGACTGAACAAACCCTGGCCAAGCTGAAGAAGGATCTGACGCCGTCGGTCATCGAGCAGGTGCGGGCCCAGCGGCAGTCGGCGGCGGCGGTGGCCGTCCAGCAGCTGGAGGGCAAGGTGGAACTGCTGAAGGCCCAGGAGAAGGAACTGGCGGGGCAGGTGGACACCACCCGCCAGGACATCGCGCGGATGGCCAGCAACACCGTCCAGCACGACGCCATCCGGGACGAGACGGCGACGCTGGTGGACCTCGTCAAGAAGATCACGGACGAGGAGGAGAAGCTGCGGTTCGAGCTGCAGGCCCCGGACCGGTTCAGCACCATCGAGGACGCGGTCGTCCTGCGGACGTCCGACGACAAGCGGCTGATCACGGCCGCCGCCGGGGCGTTCGCGGCCACCCTGGGCATGGTCCTGCTCGGGTTCGCCTTCCTCGAGTTCCGCACCCGCCGCATCGACTCCGTGGACGAGGTGGTCCACGGCCTGGGCATGAACCTGGTCGGCGCCATCCCGGATTCGACGGCCCAGGCGGCTACCCCCGCGGGGGCCAACGGCGAGGCCGCCGCCCACAACACCCTGGCCGAGGCCGTGGACGCCACCCGCGTCATGCTCCTGCGGGCCGCCCGGTCCGAGGGCCTGCGAGTAGTCATGGTCACTAGCGCCCACAGCGGCGAGGGCAAGACGTCGCTGTCCACCCACCTGGCGGCCAGCCTGGCCCAGGCCGGGCTGCGGACGCTCTTGATCGACGGCGACCTCCGCAACCCGATCGCCCACGAGGTGTTCGGCGTCGAGTTCGGGGCCGGGTTCTGCGAGCTGCTCCGCGGCGAGGCCACGGCCGACGCGGTCATCCGGCCGACGCCGGTGGACCGGCTGTCGCTGATGACGGCCGGCCGGTGGAACAGCCGGGCCAGCCGGGCCCTGGCCCAGGAGGGCGTCGCCGCCGCCGTCGTCGGCCAGCTCCGCGAGCAGTTCGACTTCGTCGTCATCGACTCCTCGCCGGTCTTGCCGGTGGTGGACCCGCTGCTGATCGGCCAGCTGGCCGACGGCACCATCCTGTCGGTCCTGCGGGACGTCAGCCGGATGCCCAGCGTCTACGCCGCCCACCAGCGGCTGACGGCCGGCGGGGTGCGGGTGCTCGGGGCGGTGGTCAACGGCGTCCGCGGCGAGGCGTACGGGGCCGCCTACCCGTACCGACAGAGGGTCGAGGCGTAAGCCGCTCGCGGCTAAGCGATTGCCACTGCCTGCTAAGCCGCAAGCGGCTGGATTCGGAGGTAACTGGTGTCCCGCGTGCTGCCGATCGTGACCGTGTTCGCCGGCGTCCTGGTGGCCGGGCTGGTGCCCGGCCTGTGGGCGGGCCGGTGGACGGCGTCCGCCGCGGTGGACGACGCGGCGGCCCGGCTGGCCGCCGTCCCCGCCACCGTCGGCGACTGGGCCGGCCGCGACCAGGAGGTCAACCCGCGGGAGCGGGAGGTGGCCCAGGTGGCCGGGTTCCTCAGCCGGCGGTACGTCCACGCCCGGACCGGCCAGGCGGTGTCGGTGGTCCTGCTGTGCGGCCGGCCCGGGCCGGTGTCCCTCCACACCCCCGAGGTGTGTTACCTCGGGGCCGGGTTCGAGGAGATCGGCACCCGGTCCCCGGTGGACGTGCCCGGGTCGCCGGGCGACCGGTTGTGGACCCGGCGGTTCCGCAAGACCGCCGCCGCTCCGGCCTACCTCCGCGTCCTCTACGGCTGGTCCGCGACCGGGCCGTGGGAGGCCCCGGACGAGAACCCCCCCCGGCTGACGTTCGCCCGCAAGCCGGCCCTGTACAAGCTCTACGTCGTCCGCGAGCTGGCCCGGCCGGACGAGCCGCTCGACGGCGACCCGGCCCTGGACTTCGTCCGCGGCCTGCTGCCCGAACTCCGGGGGGTCCTGTTCCCGCCCGGCTGACTCGCCGCGGCCGGGGGCCGAGTCCCCGGC
>DASXAN010001278.1:0-4388 GCA_036406755.1 Gemmataceae bacterium | reverse complement strand
GGTCCCCCGACTCCCGGCCCCCGCGATGCCTCCCGCCGCCCCGCCGCCGTTCGCCGTCGAGTGCGCCTGCGGCACCGTGGTCCGCGGCGCCCGATCACCAAAGCCGCAGGTCTTGACGTGCGCCGGCTGCGGCAAGCCGGTCTTCGTCTTCCCGGCGGCCGCGTCCGTGTTCGGCCCGGCCGCCGCCGCGGCCCCGATGCCGGCGTGGGCCGGCCGGCTGCGGTTCTGGCTGCCCCCGGCCGCGGCCGCCGTCCTGGCCCTGGCCGTCGTCGGCATGGTGATCGCCGCCATCGTCCGCGGGCACCGCCCGGCCCCTGGCGTCGCTACCGGGGCCGAGGTGTCCGAGGCCCGCGCCGCGATTCTGCTCACCGACCGACACAACGCCGCCCACGCCGCTCTGGAGGAAGGCTCCTACCGGCTGGCCCTGCGCGAGTTGGACGCCGCCCGCGACCTGCTCGCCCGGCACCCCCGGGCCGTCGACCCGGAGCGGGCCAACCAGCTGCGGCGCTGGCGGCGGCAGGCCGACCTGCTCGCCGATCTGCTGCCGGAGTCGGTCAGCGACATCGTCCGCCACTCCGTCGGCCGGGCCGACAGGGAGTGGGACGCCGTCTTCCGCGAGCGGTACGCCGGCAAGTCGCTCGTACTCGACGCCCGGGTGTTCCGGGACGCGGCCGGCCACGTCCACGTCGATTACCAACTGGAGGCCGCCGGCGGCGTCGGCGAGTGGGACTTCGACCAGTTGAAGCTGCTCGACGGCCTGCCGCTCCAGCAGCCGCAGCGGCTGATGTTCGGGTTCCGCCTACGGGCCGTCCGCCGGCTGGCCCGCGACCGCTGGACGGTCGTTCCTGAGCCAGACAGCGGGGTACTGCTGACCGACCCGGTCGTGCTCACCGGCCTGTCGGTGCCGGCGGACGACGAGTTGTCCGAGGTGTTGCGGCGGCAGGCGGCCTGGGTCACGGACGGGTGAACCGATGCCCGAATCGCTCTCCGGCGTGGTCGAGCGGGTGACGTTTCACAACCCGGAGAACGGCTACGCCGTGCTCCGCGTCCAGGCCGCCGGCCGCCGCGGGCTGGTCACGGTCGTCGGCCACCTGCCGGCCGTTTTCGCCGGCGAGTACCTGGAGGGCGAGGGCGACTGGGTCCAGGACCGCGACCACGGACTGCAATTCAAGGCGACCGCCCTCCGCATCACGCCGCCGCACACGAAGGAAGGGATCGTCAAGTACCTCGCCTCCGGGCTGGTGAAGGGGATCGGCCCGCACTACGCCCGCAAGATCGTCGAGGTGTTTGGTGACCGCACGCTCGACATCATCGACGAGAGCCCGACGTTCCTCACGGAAGTGAAGGGGATCGGGGCGAAGCGGATTCAGCGGATTCGTGAAAGCTGGCGGGAGCAGAAGGCGGTCCGCGGCATCATGGTCTTCCTCCAGTCGCACGGCATCGGCACGGCCCGGGCGGTCCGCATCTTCAAGACCTACGGCGACCAGGCGGTGACGTTCGTCCGCGAGAACCCGTACCGGCTGGCGACCGACATCTGGGGCGTCGGCTTCCACACGGCCGACGAGTTGGCCGGCCGGCTCGGCGTCAGCCGGGAGTCCCCGCTGCGGGCGCGGGCGGCCGTGCGGTTCGTGTTGCAGGAACTCAGCAGCGAGGGCCACGTCGGCTTCCCCGAGTCCGGCGTGGTCGAGCGGACGGTCGCCCTGACGCAGATCGCGCCCGAGGTCGTCCGCGAGGCGATCGAGCACGAACGGACGGCCGGCGAGGTCGTCCGCGAGCCGCAAGCGGACGAGCCGTGGCTCTACTCGAAGCCGCTGTTCCTGGCGGAAGTCGGCGTCGCCCGCAGCCTGCGGAACCTGTGCGACGGCGGCCACCCGCTGCCGAAGATCGACACGGCCGCGGCGCTCAAGTGGGTCGAGCAGAAGATGGGCGTCGAGCTGGCCCCGGCCCAGCGGGACGCGATCCGCCGGGCGACCGAGGACAAGGTGCTGGTGATCACAGGCGGCCCCGGCGTGGGTAAGACGACCCTGGTCCGCGGCATCATCGAGATCTTCACCGCCAAAAAGCTCCGCGTCGCCTTGTGCGCCCCGACCGGGCGGGCGGCCAAGCGGCTGAGCGAATCCACCGGCCGCGAGGCCAAGACTATTCACCGCCTGCTGGAGTTCGACCCCGGCCTGGGCGGGTTCAAGCGGGACCGCGACCACCCCCTCGACTTCGACCTGGTCGTCGTGGACGAGGCGTCGATGGTGGACGTGGTGCTCATGAACCAGCTCCTGCGGGCCGTCTCGCCGTGGGCGTGCCTGGTGCTCGTCGGCGACGTGGACCAGCTGCCGTCGGTTGGCCCGGGGACGGTGCTGGCCGACGTCATCGCCTCCGGGGCCGTGCCGGTCGTGCGGCTGACCGAGATCTTCCGCCAAGCCGGCCAGAGTTGGATCGTGCGGGCCGCCCACGCCGTCAATGCCGGCGATCTGCCGCCGTCGGCCCCGGCGGGGGCGGGCGATTTCTATGTCGTCGAGGCCGAGACGCCGGACGCGATCCTGGACCGGCTGGTGCAGATGGTCCGCGACCGCATCCCGGCCCGGTTCGGCCTGGACCCGGTCCGCGACGTGCAGGTGCTGGCGCCGATGAACCGCTCCGAGCTGGGCGTCCGCAACCTGAACGCGGTTCTGCAAGGCGTGCTCAACCCGTCGCGGGGCCAGGCAGAGGTGCAGCGGTTCGGCTGGACGTTCCGCGTCGGCGACAAGGTCATGCAGACGGAGAACAACTACCAGCGGGAGGTGTTCAACGGCGACCTCGGTCGGGTACTGTCCATCGACGAACACGACCAGGAGCTGGTGGTGGATTTCGACGGCCGGCCGGTGGCGTACGACTTCGGCGAGCTGGACGAGTTGGCCCTCTGCTTCTGTTGCTCGATCCACAAAAGCCAGGGGGGCGAGTACCCGGCCGTGGTCATCCCGCTGCACACGCAGCACTTCATGATGCTCCAGCGGAACCTGCTCTACACCGGCATCACCCGCGGCAAAAAGCTGGTGGTGCTCGTCGGCAGCCGGCGGGCGATCTCCCGGGCGGTGCAGCAGCAGGACCACGCCCGGCGGTACTCGCTGCTCGGCCAGCGGCTCAAGGATGAGGCGAGTCGCGGTTCCTGAGAGACCTCGACAATTCCCGCTGGCGCACCGGGTTCGGCCAATCGACTCTACCGCCGCCCGACGGCCGCCTCCCTTCGGCACGCCACTTGCCACCTACTCCCTTCGCCCAGCGGAACGTCGCGGTCCGTTGTCGGCCCGCCGTGCCGCTAACCCCTCACGGAGACATGCCATGCTGTCGGTCGAAGAACGGACCGCAGGGCTCAACCGCCTCATCCGCGGCGAACTGTCGGCGATCGAAACCTACCGCCAAGCCCTGGACAAGATGAAGGACGCCCCGGAGGCGACCGAACTGCACGCGATGATGGTCGAGCACCGCACCGCGGCGCAGGTGTTGCGGGAGCACGTCAAGGAGCGGGGCGGCAACCCGGCGGACGGGTCCGGCCCGTGGGGGACGTGGGCCAAGCTCGTCGAGGGGACGGCCCAGCTGTTCGGCAACGCCGCCGCCCTGAAGGCCCTCAAGGAGGGGGAGGAACACGGCATCAAGGAATACGAGGCATTTCTGCAAGACACCAGCGCCGACCAGGAGTGCAAGGACCTGGCCCGCACGCAACTGCTGCCCCAGGCCCGGTCGCACGTCCCCATCCTCGACCGGCTGATCGACTTGCAGAAGTAACGGAGGTGGTCGCGTCCGCCGCCGTCCGGCGGGGTACCCGCGCGGCGGGTCGCCCGGGCGGCGGCGGGCGCGTGGTTTCTTACAGGAGGCGGCTCTCATGGCTCAGCGGACGTTGCGCGACCTGTTCCTCGACACGCTCCAGGACATCTACAACGCGGAGGGGCAGCTGGTGAAGGCCCTGCCGAAGATGGCCAAGGCGGCGAACAACCCCGAGCTGAAGCGGGGGTTCGAGCAGCACCTGAAGCAGACCGAACAGCACTACAACCGGGTGGAGAAGGTGTTCCAGGCGATCGGGGAGAAGGCCAAGAGCAAGACGTGCGAGGCGATGGAGGGGCTGGTCGAGGAGGCCAGCGACTGGCTGGGTGAGAGCGCCGAGCCGAACGTCATGGACGCCGGCCTGATCGCCCACGCCCAGAAGGTGGAGCACTACGAGATCGCCACCTACGGCTGTCTGATCACCTGGGCCAAGCAGCTCGACTTCAGCGACGACGCGGTGTCCCTGCTGAAGCAGAACATGGCGGAGGAGAAGGAGACGGACGAGAAGCTGACCCGGCTGGCGGAGGACATGATCAACGCGCAGGCGGCCGCCGGACGGTGACCCGCGCCGCGGGACATCCCAAGACACAAGCACC
>DASXAN010001277.1:0-5086 GCA_036406755.1 Gemmataceae bacterium | reverse complement strand
AAGGCGCCGAAGTGGACTTCCCACTATCAAGCCCACCCGCGGCGGCGGGTGGGTCTTCCATTCGTGTCTTCACGACGCGCCCCGACACGCTGTTCGGCGCCACCTACATGGTGCTGTCGCCGGAGCATGTTCTGGTCGATCAGATCACGACGCCGGAGCAGCGGCAAGCCGTCGCCGCCTACAAGGCCGAGGCCGCCAAGAAGAGCGACATGGAGCGGACCGAGCTGGCCAAGACGAAGACCGGCGTCTTCACCGGCGCCTACGCGACCAACCCGGTCAACGGCAAGAAAATCCCCGTCTGGATCGCCGACTACGTGCTGGCCAGCTACGGCACCGGCGCGATCATGGCCGTCCCCGGCCAGGACGAGCGGGACTGGGAGTTCGCCGAGGTCTACGGCCTGCCGATCGTCCGCACCGTCCGGCCGCCCGACGGCTGGGGCGGCAAGGCGTACGTCGGCGAGGGGCCGGCCATCAACAGCGGCTTCCTCAACGGCCTGGGCATCGCCGACGCCAAGCGGAAGATCATCGACTGGCTGGAGGAAAAGCGCCTCGGCACCCGGCGGGTCAACTACAAACTGCGCGATTGGCTGTTCAGCCGCCAGCGGTACTGGGGCGAGCCGTTCCCGATCCTACACGAGCTGGACGCGGCCGGCCAGCCGACCGGCCTGCTGCGGCCGGTGCCGGAGGGCGAGCTGCCGGTCCGCCTGCCGGACCTGGAGGACTTCAAGCCGACCGGCTCGCCGGAAGGCCCATTAGTCAAGGCGACCGACTGGCTGACCGTGACGATCGACGGCAAGCGGTACCGCCGCGAGACGAACACGATGCCGCAGTGGGCCGGGTCGTGCTGGTACTACGTCCGCTACCTGGACCCGCACAACGACAAACAGTTCTGCGCCCCGGAGAAGGCGAAGTACTGGCTGCCGGTGGACCTGTACGTCGGCGGGGCGGAGCACGCCGTGTTGCACCTGCTGTACTCGCGGTTCTGGCACAAAGTCTTATACGACCGCGGCCACCTGCCCAGCCCGGAGCCGTTCAAGAGGCTCGTCAACCAGGGGATGATCCTGGGGGAGATGGAGTTCACCGGCTACCGCCGCGGCCACCATTGGGTGTCGGCCGGTGACGCCGAGGGGGCCGAGGCCGTCCGGCTGTCCGAGGACCAGGTGGAGAAGCGGGGCGACGGCTTCGTGCTGAAGGAGAACCCGGCGATCCGCGTCGACGCCCGGGCGCACAAGATGTCGAAGGCCCGGGGCAACGTCATCAACCCGGACGACGTGGTCAACGAGTACGGGGCCGACTCGCTGCGGCTGTACGAGATGTTCATGGGCCCGCTGGAGCAGGTCAAGCCGTGGAGCAGCCGCAGCGTCAACGGCGTCTACCGGTTCCTGAGCGCCGTCTGGCGGAACGTCGTCGACGACCGGGCCGAGGCGACGCAGCTCAGCCCGGCGGTCAAGGACGTGCCGGCCGACAAGGAGACGCTGCGGCTGTTGCACGAGACGATCCAGCGCGTCACCGACGACCTGGAGGCGATGAAGTTCAACACGGCGATCTCGGCGCTGATGGTGTTCAACAACCACCTGACCAAGCTGGACGCCCGGCCGCGGGCTGCCGTCGAGCCGTTCGTGCTGCTGGTGTCGCCGTTCGCCCCGCACGTCGGCGAGGAGCTGTGGCACGCCCTGGGGCACAAGGACACGCTGGCCTACGAACCGTGGCCGACGGCCGACCCGGCGCTGTTGAAGGCGGACACGATCGAGGTGCCGGTGCAGGTCAACGGCAAGCTGCGGTCGCGGCTGACGGTCCCGGCCGACAGCGACGAGAAGGCGCTGGAGGCGGCCGCGCTGGCGGACGAGAAGGTGAAGGCGTTCATCGACGGCAAGCAGGTGAAGAAGGTGATCGTGGCGAAGGGGAAGCTGGTGAACGTCGTGGTGGCGGGCTGAGGACGACCCGCAGCCCGCCACCTGATCGGGGCACGGTCACGGACGTCACGCGGCGGGCGTCGCACCGGGTCGGCGGTCCCACCGTCGGCGGGCCCAGCCGACGACGACCAGTCCGATCGCGCTCACGCCGAACACCGCGGTCGGCTCCGGCACCGGAGTGACGCCAAAACTGTCCAGCCGAATCTGGGTGTTGTTCAGGACCGTCACACTCCAGTTCGTGACCAGGAACCCGTCCCCCGTGACCGAAAAGTGACCGGGCGAGGCCAGGGTGTAGGTGCCGTTCGGGTCGAACCCGGTCAGCGAGCTGGCCTGCACGATGATGTGGTTGGGGGTGTACGTCTGCGGCGCCGACGGGGCCAGCCCGGTGAGGTTGATCTGAAAAACGTCGTTGGCCGCTTTGGTGACGGCGGCGTTATCAAGCTCGCTGACGTTCGTTCCGTCGGTCACGATCTTGAGCGACGAATTGGTCTGAAAATTGACGGTAGCGTTTGTGGCCAACAGCTGCTGCGGGCCGAGACCGGCCTGGAGACTCGCCCCGCCGGCGACCTGAAACTGGCTGAAGTTGTTGAGGGCATCGCGGCTGGCGAAGGTGCCGCCGTTGATGTTGAACGCGGCCAGATTACCGTCCGCGTTGAGGGTTATCAACGTCGAGCCGCCCCAGATCAGGGTGCCGGCCCCCTCCTTGTTCACGGTCCCGCCGTTGTTGGTGACCTGCTGCGTGGCGAAGGCCAGGACGCGGCCCGCGTCGGCGTAAAAGGTCGTCTGATTGCCGGCGGTTCCGAAGGCGAACGACATGTTGCTAAAGGTGACGATCAGGTCACGGCCGTTCTGGGCGGCCCCCGCCACGTTGGTAAATGACCCGACCGTGTACCCGCCGTTCAGGCGGAGGGCGCCGTTCCCGCTGAAGTTCGTCGTCACCAGCCCGCCCGACGCCCCCGTCGCCGCGATCGCCCCCAGGTTGAACCCGCTGTTCAGGTTCGCGGCGGTGATCGACGACCCCAGGGTGGCGAACACGGCCAGGTCCGTGTTCCCGGTACTCCCGGCCACGCCGGGCACGCCGTCCGGGTTCCAGTTGGCGGCCGTCAGCCAGTCGTTGGTCCCGCCGCCGCCGTCCCAGGTGCGGGTGGTCTGGGCCGGTGCCGGCCCCGCCGCGAGCAAGATCAGAACGAGGGCGACACAGCGAGTGCGGCCGGCCCGGTCCGTGCCGAGGAGTCGCATGACGGCCTCCTGGTGTCGATCAATGGTGCGGCTGGCGGGCGCCCGAGCTTGGGCGAAGCGAGAGGGTCCGTTCAGACTACACCGACGGGACTGCTTCCACAAGAGAGCAGCGGGTTTCCGAACCGAAATCCGCCGCCCGGCCCGGAGCGCTTGACGCTCCGCAACTTTTCGCCGTTTGCTGTCGAATTCCGGCCCCCCATTCCGTTGACTAGCTGTCGGCCGCGGCGCGGCCGGCCCGACGGGCGGGCCGGCGCGACCTCCCGGCCCGCGCAACGGACCTGTGCCATGCCGCAGTTCATGCTCATCCTCCACGAGTTCCCCGGCAGCTACAAGAACATGTCGCCGGAGGAAATGCAGAAGGTCCTCGAGCAGTACAACGCCTGGACCGGCAAGGTGGCCCAGTCCGGCAAGCTCGTCGCCGGCCACAAGCTGACCGACGACGGCGGCAAGCTGATCGCCAAGGGCGGGGCCCGGCCGGCCGCCGTGGACGGGCCGTACGTCGAGACCAAGGAGGTCGTCGGCGGCTACTTCATCGTCCGGGCCAAGGACTACGCCGAGGCGATCGACATCGTGTCCGACTGCCCGCACCGGCAGTTCGGCAAGATCGAGGTGCGGCAGGTCGATTTCATGGGCCAGCCCGAGACCTGACCGATGGCCGCCGACGTGCCCGGGCTGGTCGAGCACCTGTTCCGCCACGAGGCGGGCCGGCTGCTCGCCGGCCTGGGCCGGCGGCTCGGCCTCGATCACTTCGACCTCGCCGAAGAGTCGGTCCAGGACGCGCTGGTGCAGGCGCTGCGGCAGTGGCCGCGGGCCGGGGTGCCGCCGAACCCGGCCGCGTGGCTGGCCCGGGCCGCCCACAGCCGGGCATTGGACCGCCTCCGCCGCAAGGCCGCCGACGCCCGCGCCCGGGCCGCCCTGGAGGAGCGGGTCACACAGCCGCCGGCGGACGGCGACGAGCAGCTCGACGACCAGCTGGCGATGATCTTCGCCTGCTGCCACCCGGCGCTGGCCCCCGAGGCGCGGGTGGCCCTGACGCTCAAGGCGGTGTGCGGGTTCGGCACGGCCGAGGTCGGCCGGGCGTTCCTGCTCGACGAGCCGGCCGTGGCCCAGCGGATCGTCCGGGCCAAGCGGGCGCTCCGCGAGCAGGCCGTCGCCCTGGCCGTGCCGCCGCCGGCCGAACTGCCCGCCCGCCTCGACTCGGTCCTGCACGTCCTGTATCTGCTGTTCAACGAGGGCTACGCGGCCCACCGCGGCGAGGACCTGGTGCGGCACGACCTGTGTGAGGAGGCGCTGCGGCTCGGGCTGTTGCTCGCCCGCCGACCGGACACGGCGCTGCCGAAGGTCCACGCCCTGCTGTCGCTGATGTTCCTGCAAGCGTCCCGGCTGCCGGCCCGTGTCGATGACGCCGGCGAGCTGTTGCTGCTGGCCGAACAGGACCGGTCGAAGTGGGATGGGCGGCTGATCGCGGCCGGGCTGCGGCACCTGGGCCAGTCGTCGGCCGGTGAGGAGTTGACGACGTACCACGTCGAGGCCGGCATCGCGGCGGTCCACGCCCAGGCCGAGAGCGAAGCGGCGACCGACTGGCCGCGGCTGGTGTGGCTGTACGACCGGCTGCGGGAGCAGTCGCCGAGCCCGGTGGTGGAGCTGAACCGGGCGGTGGTGGTGGCGCGGGTGGACGGGCCGGCGGCGGGCTTGGCGGCGCTGGAGCCGTTGGGCTGGCCGCTGCGGAACTACTACCTGCTGCACGCGACGCGGGCGGACCTGCTGCGGCGGCTGGGCCGGGCGGCGGAGGCGGCCGAGGCGTACCGGGCGGCCCTGGCGTGCCCGTGCAGCGAGCCGGAGCGGCGGTTCTTGCGGCGGCGATTGGGCGCGAACTAGCAGCTTGTCCCCCGGCCTCGCCGCGCTCGACCGGGGCTTTACCTCAGCGCCCTCCG
>DASXAN010001276.1:0-2454 GCA_036406755.1 Gemmataceae bacterium | reverse complement strand
GACGCTCCACAGGCCGTGGACGCGGAGCACGCGCCCGGGCCGCGCGTCGGCGTCGGCGGCCGGCATGACGGACGGCTCCGGCGAGTCGTCCTGAATGATGGTCCGGCGGCGCGACAGGTCGCCCTTGGCCCGAACCCGCTCCCCGGCCACCGTCGCCTCGTCGGCGAAGCCGTGGTCGCGGAAGTCGCGGGTCAGGTCGTGTTGCCGCGGCGGCTTGGCCCGGTTCTTCCGCAGCTCGACGCGCACCTTCTTCTTCTTGCTCATACCGCAGCTCAGTATAACCGAACCACGGCGGACACAGGCGAAGACCCGGGGGGGCAACCAAAATGAAAACCACGATGTCCTGGCGTTCTCTGTGCGTCTTGACTCTGTGTCCTCTGTGCCTCTGTGGTTCGTTATCCGCCGGCGACGACTCGGTGTCGCTCGACGCCAAGCCCGACCGGATCGAGTTCCGCCTCCGCGGCGACCCGGTGACCACGTACCACTTCGAGCCGGCCGCGGCCAAGCCGTACCTGTGGCCGCTGAACGCGCCCGGCGGCGTCCCGGTGACGCGGGCCTGGCCGCTGGACAAGGCCGGGGCCGTCACGGACGACCACCCGCACCACGTCTCCGCCTGGTTCTGCCACGGCGACGTCATTCCGGAGGGGGTCAACTTCACCCGCAAGGGCAAGGGCGTGGACGGCGTAGACTTTTGGGCGGTCGGGTCCGGTCACGGCGTCATCGCCTATGTCGAGGCCGGCCGGCCGGAGGGCAACCACGTCCGCACCCGCAACGAGTGGCGCATCCCGAACGGCCCCGTCGTCCTTGCCGAAACGCGGACGCTGTCGCTGCACGACGTGGCCGGCGGCCGGTTGATCGTCATGACCACGGACCTGACGCCGGCCGGCGGGCCGGTCGTATTCGGCGACACGAAGGAGGGGGCGTTCGGCATCCGCGTCTCGGACCAGCTCCGCGTCGGCGACAAAAAAGGCAAGAACGCCAAGAGCAAGATCACGAACGCCGCCGGCCGGGACGGCGAGAAGGCGTGTTGGGGCTACCCGTCGGACTGGTGCGACTACTCCGGCGAGGTAGACGGCAAGGCGGTCGGCGTCGCGGTGTTCGACGACCCGGCGAACCGGCCGCGGGCCTGCTGGCACGTCCGCGACTACGGATTGTTGGCGGCCAACCCGTTCGGCCGGGAGAAGTCCGGCTTCCCGGCCATGCGCGGCCGGCACGACCTGGTGCGGCTCGACAAGGGCGAGCACCTCAAGCTGCGGTACGCCATCTTCCTGCACGCCGGCGACGCGGCGGGCGGCAAGGTGGCGGAGGCGTTCGAGCAATTCACGAAGACGAGAGATTGACTCGGCTCGCGACGCTTTGCAGAGGCGTTTAGGCTGCCCGTCCATGTCCGAAGCTTCGCGAACCCATGTTACTTCGCGCCCGCTTTCTCGGTGGCCGGCTTCTTCTGCCAGAATTCGACCAGTGGCATCCCGGCGGCCGGCTGGATTTCGTCCAGCGTAACCAAGATGCCGTATTCGCGGACGTAGCACTTCAACCCGGGCACGACGTCCTCCATCGCCTGAAACACGGCCCCGAGTTGGACTTCGCCGTCCAGCGACAGGCTGACCGGTTCCTTCGCCTTGTCGCCGAGGTGGAGCAGGAAGGGCACGTCGCCGGCGGCGCCGCGATAGGAATTGACGACATCGGCGAGGGGCACGTCTTTCACCGGCTTAACTTTGACGACGGCGTTCAGAGCGGTGCGGAGCTTGTCGGCCATCGGGGCGACCGGGCTCCGCATCGGCGGCGCGGCAGGTCCAAAGTTGCCGCCGATTGCACCGGGGTTGCTAGTGAATCCGCCGATGCCGCCGCTGATGCCGCCCGATATCCCGGTCATGCCGCCGCCCGTGATCCCACTAATGCCACCCGGCGTCCCGCTGATGCCGCTGATGCCGCCGCCGGTGATCCCGCTGATGCCCGCGAAGCCACTGATACCGACAGTGCTGCCGATCCCCCCCGAGATCTGTGTGCCGCCAAGGAGGTTCCCGCCGATGCCTGAGGCCGGCGTGTTGCCGGGACCACGGTTGGGGACGCCCGGCCCGGCCGCTCCGCTCGCGGGCACCGGCAACGTACCGACCAGGGTGTTCAATGCCCCTTCCGCCTGCGCAAGCTGCAGTTTTGCGGCGAGCATTTGCGCTCGAGACCGCCGCATGTCCGCTTCGGACCCGGCCTTTGCCTTCCACAGCTCGTAGTACATCCGATACTCTTCCTCGAAGGTTGAGGTGAGCTGCCGCTGGGCAGCGACCGCCGCGTGCTTTTCGCTCACCTTCAGTGCGAGCGCCACGCGCTCGCGGCGCAACTCCGCCTCCGCATCCCTGACCTTGGCCTCGGCAGCCTGCACGTCCGGGTTTTGTCGCAGCGCAAGCTGAATCAGTTCCTCCAGCGGCTTGTCCTGGTGGTCGGCCGGCTTTTCCGGTT
>DASXAN010001275.1:0-6311 GCA_036406755.1 Gemmataceae bacterium | reverse complement strand
GGCGCGAAACGTCCGGCAGCCCTTCTCAGTCAGCGAGCGGTAGTACATCTTCTTCCAGAGGTCGGGGCCGTTGGGGTTCCGGCTGATCCGGCGTGGCAGGAGGATGTCGCCGGTCATCAGCTTCAGCGCCCCGTCCGACCCGACAACCGGCCGGGAGTGCTTCTCACGCTGCGGAAGGACGTACCCGCAGCCGCCCCAAGCGGGCCGGCATTCCCGCCCCCTCGTCCAGGCGCGTTTGCATCTCGGGCAGAGGAACGGCTGGTCCTTCTTCCGGTTTCTGATCCGGTCGGCCCTGATGCCGTAGGCCATGTCGGCGGTCTGGTCCAGGAACCACTCCCGGTCCTCGTTCGGGCTGCCGAACCTCCACCAGTGGCCGCCGTGGTCCTGGATCGTCGCCTGCTCCTTGGGGCCGAACCGGGCGATCGTCTCCGGGTCGTTGTCCGCCCGGAGGACCCGCCCGAGCGATTGCAGGTAGGTCTGGAGCGAGCCGTAGATCGTCGGCAGGATCGCGTGCCGCAACCACGGGGCGTCGATCCCTTCCCGCAGCACGAACCGGTTGCACAGCACGACGACCTCGCCGGCCTTGCTCATGGCCAGGACCCGGTCGCGGATGTCGCGGCCGGTGGGGTATAACTGGCCGTCGAGCCAGACGTGCTCGCCGTCGATGTGGGCGGCCCGAACGCCTTTGGCGGTGAACTGCTCCGCGAACCACAGCGACTCGTTGACGCCGGCGGCGAACAGGATGCTGGGCAGGTGCCGCGGGTTGTACTCCTCGAAGTGCTGCCACACCCGGCCGAAGATGCTGGGCGTCATGACGGCCCTGCGGGCGTCATTCTCGGTCACTTTCAGCGTCTCCTTGCCCGAGGAGAGCTTCTTGAACTCGCGGAAGTCCGGCTCGTCCGGGCCGTAGATCACCGCCGGGACGACGGCGCCGCACGCCCGCAAGTCCTTCATGGTGGCGGCGACGATCAGGTGCGTGTAGAAGCCGCCGAGGTCGAGCGGCGTTGCGGTGAAGCCGACGACGACGGCACCGGCGGCCACGTGCCGTTGCAGAATCGCGACTGCCATCCGTTCCTTCTGAACGTGGGCCTCGTCGACGAGCACCAGGTCGGCGGGGTGTAGGTCGCGGCGTTTCCGCTCCACGACTCGCGAGTGCTCGGTCTGGATCGACGCCACCTGAAACGGTTGGTCGGGGTCGGCGTCGTAGCCGGCCGCCCGAATGCCGTGGTCCATCCGGGCGTCGATCAGCACGTCGGACGTCTGGTCGAGGAGCATCCGCCGGTTCGTGTAGAGGACGACCCTCTTCCCCATGTCGAGGAACGCCTTGGCGAGCACCAGCATGGCCCGCGTTTTCCCGCCCCCGGTCGGGATCGTGACGACGATCTTCCGCTCGCCCGCCCCGATCGCGGCGTCGATCTTGTCCAGCGCGGCGTCTTGGTGTGGCCAGTTCACTTGGTGAGCCTCTCCCGCCAGTCCTTCACGATCTTCGCCAGGTCGTTCAGGGTCCGCCGGGCCTTCTCGAAATCGGGCGACGTTTCCTCGCCGGGGAAGGCCTTGGCCACGGACTCGGGCAACTGGAGGACTCGGCGCAGGTGCTCGTCGAACGCCCGCCAGTCGAAAAGCACCTTGCCCGGCTTGGGCTTCCGCGAGGTCGGCTCCTCGACGCCCGGCTCGCGGGCCGGCGCGAGCGCCTCGGCGATCGCCTTGCGGGGGTTAATCCCGGCCCGGACGCGCTCGACGACGACGCCCTGCTGGTTCCGGTCGAGCGCCGCGATGGAGGCTAGGAGCTTCGGCGTGATCCGGTTTTCGTGGACGAGTTGGCGGAGGTCGGGAATGAGGCGGTCCAGCAGCGTGTCGGCCTTCTTCTTGGCCGCGGCTTTCTTTTGGACGGCCGACCGATAGCGCTTCCGCTTGCACTGCCGGCACCCGCGCTTCGGGCCGTCGGCGACGCACGCGTCACAGTAAAGCTTGCCGGGGTGGGCCGCGCCCACGACCTCGGCCTTCGTCACCTCGGTCGCGCCGGCGAGGATCGCGTCCTTGGCGGCCGGGTTCTGCTCGCCGATCGCGTTGACCGCGTCCGCGAACTTGCCGGCCCGCTCGACCGTGCTGGCGGAGACGCCGTGCTCCGCGGCGATCGCTTCGGCGGTCGAGGCGACCGATCCGTCATTTTGACGGATCCCCGCCTTCTGGCCCCCGTGCGGCTGCTTCCGGGCGTTGAACTCGTCGCCGAGATAGTAGGTCCGCCGCTCGTCGGTCAGGTTGCGGCGGGCGAGCTGGTTCTGCCGCATCCACCGCCTCGCCTCGTCTCGGTTGGGGAGGCTGATGACGAGCGGCTCGCACAGCGGCAGGCCGAGGGCCTGACAGATGTCGTAGGTGTGGTGGCCGTCGACCAGGACGCGGTCGCCGAGGATGTTCGCCACGGTGAGCGCCCCGGGCTTGCACCCCTCCATCTGCAACTTGATCCGCAGGATGTCCGTCTCCTCCGACCGCTGGGGCGGTAGGTAGGCGCGGAACTCGGGATCAATGCGGAAAGCGGAGTGGTTCATTCCAGGACCTCCAGGATGTACGGATCCACGATCGCTCTGACCTGCCGGAGCAGGTGGCCGAGTTCCAGGGCGAGTTGGCAGGCCACCGGACAGCACCTTCCGCGAAGTCGTCGTCAGTTCGGTTGTGCAGCGCCTCAGGTGTCCGGATAAAAGTCAGTCACCAGGGGCTGTCGCTTCCGACGCACCGCCTTCGGCGGCGGCCCGGCCGCGCGAATCCGCTCGAACTCGGCAATTGCTTCGGGGGTAACGACGAACCTGGGTCGCCCGGCTGTCGTTTCCGCCGTGTTGATCGCGCGCAACAGGCCCTTGCCAATCCAGCCGCGGACCCGGTCGCATCCGACGCGGAACCTCAAGGCCACGTCCTCGACCGTCAGGCCCGCGCCTGGCTGGTGGCGACGTCCCTGGGGTGGGTCGGCTGGGACGAAAGGTCCGCAGATATGCAGGGTGTCAGGCACTGGCACCCTCCTGCGTCTGCGGGGGCAACGTGAACCGCACCTCGTAGCCCAACCGTTCCAGCTTGCGAATTGCGGCGGTCGCCGCCTCCCGGTCGCCTCGCTTTAGGGCGGCTTCGAGCTGGGCGAACCACCAAAGTGGCCAGTTGGCGGTTTGTTTGGGTGAAGCGGGAGGCACGGCGATGTATCCGGTGTGTCAGGGCTCACCGGGTACAGGCGCAAAAAAACAATTGCGCCGCGCAATTTCGATGGAAAACCGAAGAATTCAGAACTGCCAGGCGGGCGCGGGCTCGGGCGGGTAATACCCGAACTCCGGTAGCTCCATCTTGAGAGAAGCGTGGAGGTGGGCTGCTAACTGCGGCATGTCCGTGGCGAGCTTTTTCGTGCGAAAGGTGCGCAGTTGCGTAGCCATGTTCGCGTGGGCACGTTTGAGCGGCGTCCCAAGCGTTCTGGCGTCCCGTATCCGTTGGAGGCTCGCGATCAAGTCCTCCATCTCGGCCTGTAGGACTTCGGTGCCGCCCGTGTCGGAAATGATCTCTTCAAGGTCTTCGAGCCGTCGCTTGATGGCCTCTTCGCCTTCGTGGTCGGTTTCACGCTCGTTCCCGATGAGAGCGTCGGCGGCGAGTTTCCCCTCCGGATCGCCACGTAGCTGCGCCACTGTGTACATACGGTTGGGTCCGGCGAGCAGTTTTGCCAGCCAGGTTATGCATTGATTGCCCTTGGCCTTGTAGGACCCGGATTCGCCGTTGTACCGCAACTTCCACCACCCCTTATGGAGTTTGAGGGCGCATGTGTTGTCGGGGAGCTCGATCCGTCTGTGCTCGGCCCACCGCACGTGAAGTATGTCGGCGGCCGCTGCGTGTTCCAGCTTGAGCTGCGAATCCAGTTCGCGCGGATTGAAAGTCGTGAACAGCGATCCCAGCAGGGCACAGAACACGTTGCCCGCGTACGGCCGAGTGGTTGGTGGCGGCGGGTGTATCTCGACTTTGTTCCAGTCCTCGGCGTGCGGATTGGGACTGATGTCGGGCAAGTCGGGCCGAACGAACTGATTCCAAATCCGGATGAAGAACAGCGAGGCTTGCAGAGCGAGTTCGTGAGCATTTGCTGCCCGAACGGTGCCCAAGCAAACGGTGAGCATGCCCAGCCTCGACCGCGTTTCCGTCATCAGCGCCAAGTAGGTCAGGGCGGCTGGGTCTTTGGCCAGCCACCCCCTAACCTCGGCGAGTGGAGCGATGAAGTTGGGATAGACGGCGTTCTGCCGGCGCTGGTCCGCCGTCATGGAATGGACCCGAAGCGTGAAATTATGTAACCATTCGAGTCGTCGCTGACATGCTTTTGCTGCGTGATGGAGATACTCGACCTGTTCGAGGTCGGCGCGTTCTTCGTCGTTCATCGCCCTTCTCTTGGTGGTACGGCCTGACCGCCGAACCCCGCGTACCACGGCGGGGCCGGCGGCCGGCCAAGAGAAGCAGCCGTATTATCCGCGGACGACCAATCGATTTCTAGGCCGCCGGCTGGGCCGTAGGTTTGGCAGCGGACTCGGTGAACAACCAGGTCCGCACGTGGTCAGTGACGGCCCGCAGCCGCTCGTCGCTGATCGTCTCACGGTACACGGCGCTCATGTGCGGGACCTCGTGCCCCATGATGAAGTCCGCCGCCGGTTGGTCCTTCGCTGCGTCGGCGACGGTCCGGAAGGTGTGACGGAGTGTGTAAAACCCGGCACCCTTCCGTCCGCTGGTCCCCAGCCTCCTGAGCAGCTTGGTCATTTCTTTGGAGATCACGCCCGGGTCCTCATCCTTGGCCCAGGCGTACCCGTACTTGGTGACGAACACCAGGTCGGCGTTCTCGGCGCTCTTCGGCACCGGCCGGGCCGACAGTGCGGCGGTGATCGCCTCGACCGTCTCGGGCCAGAGCGGACATCGGCGGTTGATCCCCGTCTTGGGCCTGGGAAAGTTGACCCACCCGCCGTCGAGGTCCAGGGCCGTCATCGGCAGGTGCCCGCAGTCCGCGTTGCCGAAGCCGCAGTTGATCCCGAGTAGGATCATGGCCTTCAATGGCTGGCGGGCCGCCTGGATCACGCGGCGGATTTCGTCCGCCGTGAAGAGCTTCGGCCCCTGGGCGGCCTTGTGCAGCCGCATGGTCTTTTTGCTGGGCCGGTTGAACCCGGGGCCGAACCGGATCGGCCGGTCCATCAGGGTCGCGTCGTACCCATGCTTGAATACACTGCGGATGTACTGGATCATCTTCGCCAGCCGATGCGGCCCCCACGACTGCGCCATCCGCTTCCGCAGCCGGGCGAAGTCGTCGGTGCCCACGTCTGTCACGAGCCGGTGCTTGCCGAACGTCGTCACGATCAGGTCGGCGGCCGCCTTGTACTCGGTCCAGGTCCGGGGCGACAGCTCGCCGGTGTCGATGAGCGCCTGCTTGGCGTTGAGGAAGTCGTTCGCCAGGTCCTTGACTGTTAGTTGGCGGGTGTCAGCCCGGGGTGTCAGCCCGGCGTGGAGCGCGTCCTTCTGGTCGAGGTACTTGGCGAGCGCCGCGTCAGGGTCGGCCCACGAACCGAAGTAGACCATCCGGCCCCTGATCTTCTTGGCCCACCGCCCGGTAGCGTGCGGGAAGAGGGGGAAGTCGGGGTACGGCTTGCTGGGCTTAACTGATAGGGTACGATGACCTACGGACATGGTGACTGCTCCTTTGCCGGATGTCACTGTGTTCACGGCCGGAGCGGTTACAACGCTCCGGCCACTTCACTAAAGTAGCTGGTGTCAAGTCGGGTGTCAAACGCGGTAGGTGCCGAGCGGCGTAATGGTCATTTCGACCAAGAAAGCAGGTACTTAGCGCCCGTAGCTCAACTGGATAGAGCAACGGCCTTCTAAGCCGTAGGTTCCGGGTTCGAGTCCCGGCGGGCGTACTTGTCCTCAGCGGTCCCGAACCGTTCCGCAGCGTCCAATCTCCCCGAGAAAGAAGCGTTTCCCCCGGCCGGTTGGCGACACCTGTTCCGAGGCGCTCTTCTCCGGGTGCGCTCCAACCGTCCCCGTGCGCCTCAGCCCAGGCGCAACCCATGCATGGAAGTACCGGCCCGAGTTTCGGGACGCTCTGGCCGAGGCCCAGCGGGGGACATGGGGCCACGGGATCAGGGCGCTGCGGCCGCTGCGGTCCGGCAAGGACGAGGTCCGGCCGTGGAAGGCGAGGCGGCCAACGGGACCGCCGCGAGCGGTTTTTTCAGTCGCGTACATCTGTCGGCGACGGTATCCTCGGCGGCATGTCCGACGTCACCCGCCTCCTGGACGCGGCCACGGCCGGCGACGTGCAC
>DASXAN010001274.1:0-3383 GCA_036406755.1 Gemmataceae bacterium | reverse complement strand
GCAACAGGTCGTGGTCGTCGGCCGCCTTGATCGCCTTCATCGCCTCGGCCAGCCGGTCCAGCGTCAGCAGCCGGTCCACCAGCTCGACCGCCCGGCCCGTCTCCCGGCACAGCCGCAGGTACGCCTCGTCGTCCAGTTCCTCGGCTTCCAGTTCCAGCAGGAACGAGCCGATGGCCCGCCGCTGGTACTCGTCGCTCCACGACTCGCCCCGCGGCAGGGCCTCCCGCAGCCGGGCGGCGATCCACCGCCGCTCGGCCGCCGTGGTGCGGTGCAACAGCGCCTCGGGGACGGAGTCGCTGACGCCGAGTCCGCCGTGGCTCTCGTCGGCGACGTAGAGATCGACCAGGGCGCGGAGCAGGGCGTCGCGGTGCGGGGCGTCGGCCGCGGCGGCCTCCAGACAGTGGCACAGGCCGGTGGCACAGTCGCCCACCACCACCAGCAAGTCACCGTCGTCGTCCGGGAACCGCTCGAACCGCCGGAGCACCTCCTCGGCCACGGCCCGGTAGACGGCCACGGCCGCGGCGTGCGCCCCGGCCGCCCGGAACTCGTCCCCGGTGGCGACAATGTCGGCCAGCTCGTGGGCCACGGCCGGGGCCGAGCCCCACTCATCCCCGCCGTGGGCGAACGCCGCCCGCGCCTGTCGGCGGTACGGCTCCGGGTCCTCGGCCGCGGCCGGGTCGGTGTATCCGGGCAGCGGCGCTTCCAGCAATAGCTCCAGCTCCGGCACCCGCCGGATCATCCGCCGGATGAGCGCGACCAGTTCCCCCTTGCCCCGCCGCTCCAGCGCGGCGTCGAGTTCTTCGACCTCGACGAAGACGTCCGGGTGCTCGCGGTAGTAGAGCAGCAGCGCGGCGACGTGCTTGCAGTGGCCACCGGCCCCGACCGGGCAGGAGCAGTCGGCCCCGGCGATGGCGTCGCCCTCGAACGTGACGGCGACCCGGTACGGGTCCGGGGCCTGCCCCCGGCACCGGCCCTTGACGGTGTCGCCCTGGACGCGCAAGTCGGACCAGACGTCCTTGCGGAGATACGCCTTCGCCTTGTGGACGCTCGCCTCGCCGACCTGCCGCAAGATCTTCGGCTTGGTGAGCCGTGCGAGTTCGACCATGACTTTACTCCCGGGGCGATGTCCTGGCCGCCGCCGGGCCGCCTCACTGCCGGGGCAGCCACCCCGACCCGGCATCGTAACGCGCCGCCGCGGGCGAGGGAACCATTTGCCGGCGGATTTCGCCGCCGGCCCGGTTGCCGTAGCCGGGCCGCCGGCCGTCGGGCACAATAGGGGGACACTCCGGACGGGACGACCCATGCCCAACCCCATTCGCTGGTGCCTGCGCCCTCGCCGGCTCGCCGCCCTGGCCGCCGGCCTCGTCGTCGCACTCAACGTCGTCGCCTTCCTGCACGCCCGGGCGTTCACCCACTATGCCGTCGGCGGCACCCGCACCGGGGCCGCCCAGGCCCTCGGCCGCTGGGAGAAGGCCAAGGTCCTGCTCACCGGCGTGACCCTGCCGCGGCCGCAGAACATCCTCACCCCCGCCGACTTCGACCTGCCGTTCACCACCCACGCCATCGGCGAGGCGGGCGCCACGCTCGAAGCCTGGCACGTCCCGGCCGACGAGCCGCACGGGCTGGTGCTCCTGTTCCACGGCCACGGCGGGTGCAAGTGCGCCCTGCTCCGCGAGGCGGCCGCGCTGCGGCAGATGGGCTACGACACGCTCCTGGTCGATTTCCGCGGCTCCGGCGGGTCGAGCGAGGCGATCACCACCATCGGCGTCGTCGAGGCGGACGACGTGGCCGCGGCCGTGAACTATGCGCGGGACCGCTGGCCGGGCCGACCGCTCGCGTTGTTCGGCCAGTCGATGGGGGCGGCCGCCATCCTCCGGGCCGTCGCCCACGGCACGGCCGCCGACGCGATCCTGCTCGAATGCCCGTTCGACCGCCTGCTGACGACGGTCGAGCACCGGTTCGAGCTGATGGGCCTGCCGGCATTCCCGTTCGCCCGGCTGCTGGTGTTCTGGGGCGGGGCGCAGAACGGGTTCGACGCCTTCGCCCACAACCCGGTCGAGTACGCCGCCGCGGTCCGCTGCCCGGCCCTGCTCATGCACGGGGCCGGCGACCCGCTCGTACACACGCCCGAGGCGGAGGCGATCTACGCCGCCCTGGCCGGGCCGAAGCGGTGGGAGCTGTTCGACGCGGTGCACCAGTCGTACTGCTTCAAGTGCCCGGACCGGTGGGCGGCGGTGGTGGGGGACTTCCTACGCGAGCACCTGAAGTAGGTCCAGCCATGCGCGCCGTCGATGTCATCCGCACCAAGCGGGACGGGCAGCCGCTCTCCCGCGAACAGGTGGACGCGTTCGTCCGGGCCGCCACCGACGGGTCCTGGCCCGACTACCAGCTCGCCGCCCTGCTCATGGCGATCTGGCTCCGCGGCATGTCCGACTCCGAAACGGCCTGGCTGACCGCCGCCATGGCCCGCTCCGGCATCGTCCTGGACCTGTCCGACATCCCCGGCCCGAAGGTGGACAAGCACTCGACCGGCGGCGTCGGCGACAAGACCTCCCTCATCCTCGCCCCGCTGGCGGCGGCGTGCGGCGTGGTCGTGCCGATGATGTCCGGCCGCGGGCTGGGCCACACCGGCGGCACCCTCGACAAGCTCGAGTCGATCCCCGGGTTCCGCGTCAACCTGTCGATCCCCGAATTCCGCGACGCCTTGCAGAAGGTCGGCGTGGGCATGATCGGCCAGACGGCCGAGGTCGCCCCCGCCGACAAGAAGCTGTACGCCCTGCGGGACGTGACCGGCACCGTCGAGAGCATCCCGCTCATCACCGCGTCGATCCTGTCGAAGAAGGTGGCCGAGGGGATCACCGGGCTGGTCATGGACGTGAAGTGCGGCCGCGGGGCATTCATGAAGACCAAGGACGAGGCGCGCAAGCTGGCCGTGTCGCTGGTCGCCAACGGCCGGGCGAACGGCCTGCGGACCGAAGCGCTGATTACGGCGATGGACGCCCCGCTCGGCCGGGCGGTCGGCAACGCCCTGGAAGTGCGAGAGTGCATCGACACGCTCCGGGGGCAGGGGCCGAAGGACCTGGAGAACCTGTCGGTCGAGCTGGCGGCCCGGATGGTGCGGCTCGGCGGACTGGCGGCGAACGACATGACGGCGACCGACCAGGTGCGGGACGCGCTCGGCAGCGGCCGGGGGCTGGACGTGTTCCGGCGGATGGTCGAGCAGCAGGGCGGCGACCCGCGGGTGGCCGACGACCCGGCCCGGTTGCCGGCCGCGCCGCACCGCGAAATGGTCGCGGCCGAGCGGGCCGGGTACGTCGCCGCGCTAGACGCGGAGGCGATCGGCCGGGCGGCGATGGTCCTCGGGGCCGGCCGGGATCGCGTGG
>DASXAN010001273.1:0-5888 GCA_036406755.1 Gemmataceae bacterium | reverse complement strand
GATTCGCGCTCCCCCGTCAGCCGGCCGCCGGCATCCGCCCGACCAGGTCCCGCACCTGCCGCCGCATCTCGTCAGCGGGCAGAAGCACCCGCTGGCCGTGGCCGGGCAGCACCCACTCGAACGCCAAGTCCGCCAGCCGCCGCATCGACTCGATCTGGTCGGACCACGAGTCCCAGCAGTAGTCGGCCGACGCCCCCAGCCGCCGCTCGTGTCGGTCCCACCACAAGTGGTCGCCGGTGAACAGGAACCGCCGGCGGTAGAGGAGCACGCAGTGGCCGGCCGTGTGGCCCGGCGTCGGGATGGCCAGGAAGTCGGGGGCCAGCGCGATCGGCTCGTCGCCGTCGAGCACGACCTCGGCGTCCGGCTGCGCGTGCAGCTCGTTGCGGTGGATGTACCGCCGGGCGCCGAAGTGGGCGGCGTACTTGGCGGCGTCGGCCACGTCGTCGGAGTGGGTCAGGAAAATGTGGGCGACGCCGCCCAGGGCTTCGAGCCGGCGGACGAGCCGCGGCTGGAACTTCGGCGAGTCGATCAGCCAGTTCCCGGCCGGGTGGCGGACGAAGTAGCTGTTGCCACCGTAGGAAAGCGGGGAGTTGTAGCCGCAGTAACACACCTCGTCCTCGACCGGCAGCGGGAAGTCGTCCATGACGGCCTGCGGTCGGTCGCCGCCGCGACTGCCGATCGAGCCCGTCGGGCAGGAGACGAGCGCGTACAGGGCACGGCGGCGGTCGGTGGCCGTCGCCGGTTGCCGGTGGACGAAGGCATGGTCGGCCGCCTCGCCGAACGTGTCCGGGGCGAGCTGCCGGCAGGTGTCACAATCGATACAGGTCGCATCCACAAAGAAGTCGCCGGGCACATTCTCCGGGACGGCTTTTCTCTCGTTCGCCATCGCATCCTCCACGCACACTGGCCGGCGTTGGCACGGCGGTTGCTCTATTCGGTCGGCAACGAGCCGCCCCTGGCTGCCGCGAGCTTCCCCCGCCCGCGGGACGACGGTCGGGGCGGACAGGACACATTCCACCCCCTTTCCGAACGCACGTCCCGAACCACATTCCCGAGGCCGCCTGCCGAGAGGCAGGCGGCCCTCGTCTTTTCGGGACCGGCAAGGTCGCGTCGGACCGACCGGCCGTTCGGCCACCACCTTCCATTAGAGCAACGGGGTCAACCGGCTTCGTGAGGTGGACGTCGAAGCCGGCAATCCGAGAAGGGCGACGAGGAGCGCACCGCCGAATCGCAACCATGGCCGGGCAACTTCGTGCCCATCTGTCCGCGATCGTACCGGCGGCCCGGTCATGGGCGGGACATGCCGACGAAGCTGCCGTCGTTCTCCCGGGCCAGCGCCCACAGGAACGCCCCGACGTCGGGGCTCTCGTAGAAGAAGCCGACGGCGTTGATCCGCACCTTCGGCCGGCCCGGCTGCGGGGCGTTCCACCGCCCCTTCAGGGCCGTGCGGACGGCCCGGGAGAGGACCTCCGTCCGCTGCGTTTCCGTCATCGACTGGGCCTGCTGGGCCGACAGGCCCTCGCCCACGTTCGGCAGGCCGTCGGAGAGCAGGTAGATCGTGTCCAATCCCTGCGGGCGGAACTGGAACGCCGCCTCGAGGGCCATGTACATGTTCGTGTTCCCCTTCGGCGGCGTCGCCGCCAGCGCTTTGCCGACGCGGTCGGCGGTCGTCTTTGCGTCGTAGTCCAGCCACTTGCCGTCGCTGCCGAGCAGGTAGGTGATGCGGTCGGAGAACAGGATGACCTGGTACTTCTCCAGCTGGGGCAGGCTCCGCATGATCTTCTGCACCGTCTCGCGGACGCCAGCCCACTTGGCCGGGTCCGGCGTCTTCTCGTCCACCAGGTCCATGCTCCCGGACATGTCCACGAGGAAGACGACGTTGCGGCCGGTCAGGGCGATGCCCTCGAACCGCTGGTCGGCCGCGGCCGCGGCCCGGGCGAGCCGGCCGGACAGGTCCCGGCCGGCGGCGCGGGCGGCGGCCAGCTCCTGCTCCAGTTCCTTGGCCCGGGCGGCGGCGGCCGACTCCCGCTCGCGGGCACCGGAGATGGCCCCTTGCAACTCGGGCAGCGTATCGGCGACCTTGCGGAGCTGACCGAGCTTGGCGTCGGTCTGGTCGAGTTTCTCGGTCAGTTCGGTGATGCGGCGGGAGGCGTTCTCGTTCTGCAACTCCCGGTCGCGGACAAGTTGCTCCAGCTCGGCGACGCGGGCCTTGGCGTCGTCACGAACCTTGGCGAGTTGTTTGGCCGACTCGGTCTTCTTCGCCAATCGATCCTCGGCGTCGGCCGCGGCATCGCGGGCGGCGGTGAGTTGCCTGGACAGGTCGTCGGTCCGGGTGCGGGCGGCGGAGAGGTCGGCGGTCCGTGCGGCCAATTCGGCCCGGGCGGCGGCGAGCTGGCGGTCCAGGTCGTCGAGCAGGCTGTTGAGTTGGCCCCGCTGTTGTTCACTGGCGGACAGTTTCTCGCTGACCTGGGTGGCGGCCCGGGTGCGGAGCATGGCCTCCCGCTGGTTGATGAGCCAGAGCAGGATGACGCACCCGAGCGTGCAGCAGAACACGTCCATCATGGACAGGCTGAAGATCATCGGCATGCGGTGGCGGGTGCGCATACGATTCATTCCATTTATGCCGCTTGCGGCTATGCGGGCCGTTGCTCGCATAGCCGCAAGCGGCAAATCACGGCCGGACGCGAGGTGCGGACACCTTCATCGTTGGTTCCGACTTTTCCCGACCGAATGGCAGAGCGAGCCCGAGCCGCGGGGCCGCCGTATCCAGGTGGCCGCGGGGCAGGTCGCCGCGGAGCCAGTGGCCGGCCAGGGCGTGCGCCGCCTTCGCCACCGCGTCGGCCGGCAGCGGGCGGATGGCGGTCGGCTCCGGCAGGTGTTGGCCCAGCGCCGCGGCCAGTCCCGGCAGGCGGGCGGCGTCGTGCGTCAGCCAGAGCACGTCCGGCGGGGCCATCGCCGGGATCGCCGCGTGCGCCCGGGCCAGCGCCTGCCGCATCCCGTCCGCGGCCTGGCGGGCCAGCGGGGCGCAAAACTGGTCGAACTCTTCCGGGGCCAGTGTCAGCTCCTGGTACCACTGCGGCGTGCGGACGTGGATGCCGACGGGCTGGCCGGGACGCAGGTGGTCGAGGGTGGCGTCGAGCTGCTCGTAGGCGTCCTGTTCGGCGGCGGCCGAGTCCCGCGGGTCGCGGCGGCACAGCCGCACGCACCGGTCGCTGACGGCGTCGAGCAGGCGGTCGAGCCAGCCGCGGGTGCCGGCCGCCGGCTGGGTCAACGTCGCCAGGACGCGGACCTGGCTGCCGTCGGCCGTCAGCACGGTCCACGTCAGAGCGTGCTCGTCGGCGTCGGCGACCAGGGCGGTGCCCAGCCGGGCGTCGTCGCTGGTCGCGGCAATCGCCATCGGGGCCGTGGCCGTACCGAGGACCGGCAGTTTGGCGTGCTCGAGCGCGGCCGTCAGCAGCGTGACCTGGGGGACGGTCAGGTAGGCCGGGACGGCGGCGGCGACGGCGTGCTGGCCGGTGAGCGGTTGCCGCAGCCGCTGGGCGAAGAGCGCGGTGGCCGCGGCCGGGTCGAGGCGGTGTCGGCCGTGGTGCCACTCCCGCTGCTGGCCCAGGGCCGGCAGATAATCGCGGCAGACCAGGTGCGGCAGCCGGCGGACGAGGGCGGCCCCGGCGTGGCCAACGACGGCCGAGCGGTGCTCCAGGCTGATCGCCAGCGGCAGGTCGGCGTGCGGGTCGTCGAGCACGAGCCGCCGCGGCGTCGCCCCGGCGGCCGGGCCGTAGACCGCCCGCGCCCGGCCGGCCGTCAGGTCCAGCCCGACGACCGCCCCGGTGTCGGCCGCCGCCGCCGGCTTCCGCGACCAGTTGGACCAGCCCATGATGCCCTCCGTCCCCGGTCTTCAATACTCGGGCTCGAGGACCGCCTCGGGTTTCGGGTCGTACAGCCGCAACACCAGGTGCTCCTGGCAGAACTGCTGGCAGTCCAGCACCAGCGCCTCCTCCGCCCGCTGGATGGCGTGCAGGAAGTACATCACCACCAGGCTCAACGCCAGCGCCACGAACGTGCAATCGAAGGCGATCGTCAGGTGGCGGGTCGCCTGGTCGAGGAACGTCTGCGTGCTCTCCTCGCCGGCGGCGGCCATGCTCATGCCCCCGGCCAGGCCGCGGACTGTCCCGAGGAAGCCGATCGCCGGGATCGCCCAGGCCAGGTACTGCACCGTGGCGATGCTGGTCACGAGCCGGCCCTGCTCAACCTCCGCCTGGGTGCGGACCATTTCGCTGGCGTCGGTGGCCGAGTGGCTGACGGCGAATTTGCCCAGGGCCAGCCGGGCCATCGTGCCGAGGATGGACGGGCCGCGGCGGGCGGTGATCTGGTCGATCTTGCGGAGCATCGGCCGGGCGTCTTCCGGCAGCACGCGGGCACCCTCGTCGGTCGGCAGCAGCTCCTGGTGGAACGCCCGCCGCTGACGGCGGACCTCGGTGGCCCGGCTGAGGATGATGAACCCGGCCCAAAGGGCGCAGACGTAGCAGGCGATCTGCTCCGGTCCGAGCAGCAGCCGGCCGACCCGCTCCGGCGTCCACCGGGCCCAGTAGCTGGCCTCGGCCTGGCTATGGGCCGACCACTGCCACAGCGGCACGACGAGGGCGGCGACCAGGGCGAACGCGGCGACGAGTAGTAGCCACTCGCGGGTCGGCTTCTGCGAAGGGGTGAGGGCCATCAGGACGGTTCCTGTCGGGTGGTGGACGGGGCTGCCGGGTGATTCGCCCGGCACACCGACGGCTTTAGGCGACGAGCATCCATTGTCTGGGGGCGGCGCAACGCCTGTCAAGGGCCGCGGGGTCCGAGTGCGTCGATCGTTAGTATCTTTTTTTCTGGTAGGACAAAATGGGACATTTTGGGACATTTCTCGTCCGGCGCGAGAGCCGGGAGCCGGGTAACATCTTTTGCTGGGGCGACAGGCGGCGACATTTGACGACACGCACGATGTCGCGGTGATGGAGCTTGGCGGCGACGTTTCCGGTCAGGGCGGCGTGAGACATGGTTGGGCTCTCCGCTTTGCCCCCGAAATGGGGCGAGAATGTGCCACCCAAGCGTAGGGTATAGATTTACACTGGCAAGTCGGCTTCACGGATTCGGCCTCCGAAACGCGGCGGCGCGTGGTCTGCTACAATAGCCCTCCGGCCCCTCGCCCGTCCCGCCGAACATCGAACGAGTCTGCCATGCGATCCCTTCTGTCCGCAGTCTGTGTCGCGGCGATTGTCTTCCCCTTGCTGGCCGAAGACCCGCCCGCGGACAAGGCCACCCGCCGGCCGCGGAAGCGCGACGATGTCGCCGCCCCGGTCAAGGAGCAGACCGTCGCCGAGCTGGTCACCGCCCTCAAGGACCCGAAGCTGTCCACCCGCCGGCAGGCGGCGATCGCGCTGAGCGGCCGCGGGGCGGCGGCGGCTTCGGCCGTCCCGGCACTGATCTCGGCGGTGAAGGACGACAAGGAGCCGGCCATGCGGTCGTCGGCGGCCGAGGCGCTCGGCGGCATTGGGCTAGCGGCCCGGGCGGCCGTGCCGCAGTTGCTGGACTCCCTCAAGGACGCCGACCCGCTCGTGCGGGAGTCGGCGGCCGAGGCACTGGCGGACATCAACGCCGAGGCCAAGACGGTCGTGCCCGCTCTGGTGAAGTTGCTCGGCGACCCGGACATGAACGTCCGCTGCGCCGCGGCGACGTCGCTGGGCGACTTCGGCACGGCCGCCAAGGACGTGGTGCCGGAGCTAAAGAAAGCGCTGAAGGACAAGCACCCGTTCGTCCGCGAGGCGGCCGCCGACGCGATCCAGGCGATCGACAAGGCCGGGAAGCGGTTGGATTCGTAGCGGCATTCTTGAATTCTCTCCCCTCTCCCC
>DASXAN010001272.1:0-6223 GCA_036406755.1 Gemmataceae bacterium | reverse complement strand
CGCGGCGGCGCAAAAAAACACCCGCCCGCCGGTCGGCGGGCGGGTGCGTCTGGGCGGTGCCGGGTCAGGGGGTGTAGCCGGACAGGAACAGCCGCTGGACGAACTGGTTGAGGTCCAGCAGGTCCACGTCCCCGTCGCCCTCGAAGTCGAACCCCGGGTTGTAGTTCGGCTGCCCTTGCGTGGCGAACAGGGCCGGCACCAGCGGGTTGAGGTCGAGCAGGTCCACGTCACCGTCCCCGTCGATGTCCCCGAAGAGGCGGTGCGTCGCCAGGACGAAGTCCCCGCCCGCGGTGCCGTTGGCGTCCCCGTCCAGGGCCAGCCCGCCCGGCCCGGTCACGGCGTTCGTCCCGGTGCCGAAGACGGTCAGCGTGTACTTGCCGTCGATGAGCGACCGGTCGGCGCCGGCGGCCGTGTTCGATTCCGTGAACGGGCCGGAGAAGGTGAGCTTGACCACCGTCCGCCCCTGGCCGTCGGTCGAGACGGTGGCCGTCAAGCCGACGTTGCCCGTCGTCCCGGTCGGCCCGGTGCGGGCCAGCTGGAAGGCCGCGGCGGCGTTGGCGTTGCCGCCGACGAACGTCGCCGGCCCGCTGAACGTGACCGTGATGCTCCGCACCGTCGACCGCTGGTTGCTGCTGCCGTCGTTGACCACGGCCGACACGACCGTGAGCGGCGCCGGGGCCGCGGCCCGGGTCAGGACCACGTCGTTGTTGTTCGTCCCGCCGGCGTAGCTGATGGTGAAGAACTGGCCGCCGGCCTGGAACAGCGCCCCCTCGGGCAGGCCGGCGAACGTGCCGGTGACGGCGTCGGTGCCGTCGTTGTTGACGATGACAAACGTGTTGCCGACCGCCCCGGCGAACCCGGGGGTGACGGACAGCGTGGCCCCGCCCAGGTTGACCGTGCCGGTGACGTTGAGCTGGTCGTACTGCGTCCCGACCGTCGTGCCGTTGAGCTCGACGGCGAACGTCGAGCCGGCGGCGAACGTCGTGGCGCCGACGTTCAGGATGCCGGGGCTGGTGCCCGGGGAGACGGTGCCGTTGGCCTGGGCGGTCAGCGTGCCGGTGACTGTGCCGGTGCCGCCGAGGGTGCCGCCGGCCGCGGCCGTCGCCGGCCCGGTCACGTTGGCCCCGCTCATGACGTTCAGCCGGCCGCCGGTCACGGTCGTGTTGGTGGCGGTGATGCCGGTGGCCCCGGGGATGCCGGAGACGAGCGCCGCCGGCGGGGTGACCGTGCCGGTGGCGACCGCGTTGGCGTCGGCGATGCTGAACGCGCCGGTCACGCTGGCGGCCACCGTGGCCAGGTCGTTGGCCGCCTGGCCGAGGGCGGTGCTGCCGGCGCTGGTGACCAGCAGCCCGCCGGTCGTGACGACCGACCCGCCGGGCTGGGTGACGGCGCCGCCGCCGGCGCTGAGGACGACCACGCCGGACTCGCCGGCCCCGCCGACGGCCCCGTTCAGGACGATGCCGTTGGCCCCGGTCAGGACGATCGACCCGCTGTCGGTGCGGGTGTTGACCGTGGTCGTGCCGATGGCGCCCGGGGCGATGGTCAGCGGCCCGGACAGGGTGGTGAGGACCACGTCGGCGTCGGTCCCGGTCGGGAAGCCGAGGTCGGTCGTGTACCCGGGGGCGGACGTCGTCGTGGCGGCGAACGCGGCCGCGGTGTTCGACGTGACGTAGATGTCGCCGGGCAGCTGGAGCGGGGAGGCGGACGTGTTCGGGTCGATGGAGTTGGCCGTGGCGACCACCGTGCCGGCCGTGACCAGGATCGGGATGGGCGCGGAACCGACCGCGAACGGCGCCTGGCCGATCGAGTTGTTCTTGGCCTGGAGGATGACGGTCCCGGTCGGGCCGGCGTCGAGCAGTCCGTTCGGGTTGCCCTGGTCGTCGCTGTTCATCAGGATGCGGCCGGTCCGGTCGGTTCGGGTGCCGGCCTGGGCGTTGACGGTGATCGTCCCGCCGTTGCCGACGGTGATGTGGCCGAGGATGGCCCCGCCGCCGGTGCCGGCGGTCGTGGTCGTGGCGCTGACGTTGATGACGACGGCGGTGGCGGTGTTGTTCGTCGTCGCGACCGTGCCGCTGAAGCCGAGGTTGGGGTCCTCCCACTGCTTGAAGAACTGCTCGTTGACCAGGTCCTTGCTGGCCTCCATCAGGATGGTGCCGCTGAAGTTCTGGCCGTTCCGGGACCCGCCGATCGGCGCCTGGATGTCCAGGTTGTCGTCCGCCTGGATGGTGATGTTGCCGGACTGCGTCCAGACCGGGCCGTCGATGATCATGCCGTTGTTGGTGGCGGCCGTGGCGGCGAGGACGATGTTGCCCGGGCCGGTGGCGGTCGCCTGGGCGGTGCCGGGGCTGTCGGACAGCTCGTTGATGAACACGCCGCCGTCGCCGCCGGCCGCCCGGATGTGGCCGGTGCTGGTGCGGATCGGCAGCGCCGCCGTGCCGATGGCCGCCCCGTGGAGGACGGCGGAGCCGGTCGCGGCGCCGCCGGACCGGAGCAGGGTGCCGGCGGTGCCGGTCACCGCCCCGCCGTTGGCGTCGACGGTGATCGTCGCCCCGGCGACGGTCGTGGCCCCGGACCCGAAGGCCGCGTTGCCGGTGCCGCCGGCGGCGGTGTTGACGGTCAGGGCGAACGCCGTGGCCGAGCCGTCGCCGACGACGATGCTCCCTTGCGCCCCCTGGCTGAACCCGTCGGTGCCGGCCCCGTCGGTGTTGGCCGCGATCGTCAGCCGCCCGCCGGCGATGACCGGGGCGTTGACGGCCACCGCGTCGGCGCTGCTCAGCACGGTCGGGCCGGTGCCGCCGAAGCTGGTCCCGGCGACGATGAGCGCCCCGAGCAGGTTGGTGATCTGCACGGACCCCGCGCCGGTGGCCTTGAAGGTGACGTTGGCCCCGTCGGACTCGGTCAGGAACACCCCGCCCGTGCCGCCGGTCAGGGTGACCGTACCGGCCGTGGTGCGGATCGGGGTGCCGGACGAGCCGATGGTGTTGGCCCCGAGGGTGAGGGTGCCGATCGTCTGTACCGTGCCGGACGTCTGGGTGATCGTGTTGAACCCGGTGACCGAGACGGCGCCGGCGCCGGTGTAGGTCAGGCTGACCGGCAGGGTGGCGGTGTCGCCGGACTGGCCGCCGCCGGTGACGGTGAGCGGGTCGTTGACGGCCCGCAGGGCGAACGAGTCGTTGCCCTGGTTCAGGTCGAACGTCAGGCCGGTGGTGGTCGCGTCCGGGCCGGTGGCCACGTTCGTGCCGTTGCCGGTCCAGCCGGCGGTCACGGCCGCGGCCGTCAGGGTGATCGGCCCGCCGGTGTCGGTGATGGTGTAGTTGCCGCCGGCCGCGTCGAGGGTGACGGCGTTGTTCGGGGCGGTCGTGCCGCCGGTGTAGATGGCCACGCCGTTGACGACGTCCAGGGTGTTGTTGGCCGGCGGGGCGGCCGCGGGCGGGCCGTAGTAGACGGTCAGCTGCGGCCGTTCGGAGGCGGTCCCGAACTCGGACGTGCGGAACCCCCAGCCGTCGGACCCGCCGACCCAGGGGATCATCGCCCAGCCGTTGTTCGCCAGGCCGTTCGACCACGCCTGCAGGTCGGCCGAGACGTCCACGAGCGGCGACCAGTTGGTGTAGTTCGGGTCCCCGGCCGGGTTGCCGACGGAGCTGTCGTAGACCGACGCCGCCTCGACGTCGTTGGTCTGGATGCCGTCGTTCACCGAGTTCCAGCTGGCGGTGTCGGTCCAGGGGGTGAGCATGCGGTTCATGTGCCCGCCGTCCCCCTGGGCGTTGCCGCCGGACGTCTCGAACCGCAGGGTGGCCCCGAGGATGGTCGAACCGAGCGGGACCTGGCCGGGGCCGTTCCCGAAGATGCTGTCGAACCGCAACAGGACCTGATTCTCGTTGCCGCCCGCCGGGTCGGCGGCGTCCACGAAGATCATGCTGGTGGCGGAGTTGTCGGCGTCCGGGGCGTTCTCCTGGAGCCAGGTGTCGTGCGTCCCGGTGTAGCCGCCGACCCCCTGCTGGAAGCCGGCGACCGAGGTCGTGGCCGGCAGCCACTCGACGGTCAGCTTCGGCCGCTGGCCGACCGTGGCGTTATTGGCCGAGTCCCAGATCCACCCGTCTGTGCCGCTGTCCCAGGGGATGATGCCCCAGCCGAAGTTGCTCGTCCCGCCGGACCAGGCCTGCAGGTCGCGGGTGACGTCGATGTCCTGGAAGCCGAGCTGCACATCCTGGTCGCGGGTGTCGATGCCGGCCGACGAGTCAAAGGCGGTGGCCATCTCGACGCCGTCGTCCTGCAGGCCGGGGGTGCTGTTCCACCCGCCCGTGCCGGCGCCGGTGCCGTTCCAGGTGGCCGTGTCCGACCAGTTGATGAGCATCCGGTGGAACTCGCCGCCGTCCCCCTGGGCGTTGCCGGCCGTCTGGCTCAGCGTCAGGGTGGCCCGGATGATCTTCGCCCCCAGGGGGATGGGGCCGGCGGCGTCGCTGAAGAGATTGTTGAAGCGGAGCAGGCCCTCGGCGGTATTCGTGGCCGGGGCCGGGTCGGTGAAGTCCACCGTGACGTTCCCATTCGTGGCCCGGTTGGTGGTCGGCGTGGCCTGGGTCAGGCCGGTGTCGAGGGTGCCGGTGTAGCCGTTGACGCCCTGCTGGAACACCGACACGGACGGCGTCACGCGGTCCTCGAGCGGGAGGGCGGACAGGCGGGCGCGGCGGGCGGGAAGCGCCGGCCGCGGGGCGGGCAGGAAACGGCGACGAACGGCGCGGAGCCAGTGGGGCAGCATGGGAGGGGCCTTTCGTTCTCGACGAAACATGACGGACGCGAGATTAATTAAATGCGTGTGGTCTGGCGGGTTCGGGGTTGCGGCCGGCGGGGCGCGAAACCCCCGCGGGCCGTGTGCGCACCAAACCGGCGGTGCGATCGTTCCTGGCCCGGCACGGTCGGCCGGTCGGCGGGTCGCGGGTACGGTCTGGACTTCACTGATGGTACAGGGTCGCATCCAAACGGTCAAATGGGTTGTGACGTTTTTTTTGTTTTCTTGGCATCTTCTCTCCACTTGGTATTTCCCCGGTGGTACAATGCGGCTCGACCGCACCCGCCTTCGTATTCATTCCGAGGACCCCCCGCCATGTCAGGCTCTCTCCGCCGACGCGCCTTCACGCTGATCGAGCTGTTAGTCGTCATCGCCATCATCGCCGTGCTGATCGGGCTGTTGCTGCCGGCGGTGCAGAAGGTGCGGGAGGCCGCCGCCCGGCTCAAGTGCCAGAACAACCTGAAGCAGCTGGGCCTGGCCGTGCACAACTATCACGACGCCAACGGCTACTTCTGCCCCGGCGGGATCGACGTGGTGACCGTCGGCGCCCCGAAGCTCGGCATCCCGGCCACGGCCCAGCACATCACCCACGGCTGGGCGATCCAGATCCTGCCGTACGTCGAGCAGGACGCCATGTTCCGCCAGTACAACATGCGGCTGGACTGGCGGCACCCGGCCAACCAGCCGATCGTGTCCGCCCCGCTCGCCATCATGCAGTGCCCGTCCGTGTTCTCGACCGACCGCATCTTCACCCGGACGGACGCGACGTTCGGCACGGTCCGGGCGGCGGCCACCGACTACTCGGTGGACAACGCCATTAACACCGCCATCCGGGACGGCACGTCCTGGAACCTGACGGACAACCTGGGCAACAACCTGTCGAACCCGAACACCGGGGATTCCCCGAAGTACTGGGGGCTGATGCGCGTCTACCGGTACACCCCGTCGGCGAGCCCGCCCGGTGACGAGCGGAGCCTGTACCAGGTCACCGACGTGGTGGACGGCACGTCGAACACGCTGATCATCGCCGAGGACTCCGGCCGGCCGCAGCGGTGGACCAGCTCCGGCCAGAAGCAGGTGACCGGCCCGGTCAGCGGCAGCGCCTGGGCCGACCGGGACAACGAGTACATCACCCACGGCTCCCAGCCGGACGGGTCCGGCAGCCAGCCCGGGCCGTGCGCCGTCAACTGCGACAACGACAACGAGATCTTCTCGTTCCACTCCAACGGGGCGAACGTCCTGTTCGCCGACGGGTCGGTCCACTTCCTCAGCAAGGACATCAACATCCGGACGGTCGGCCGGCTGATCACCAAGGCCGGCGGCGAGACGGTCCAGGCCGGCGACTATTGAGCCGGACGGCCTAGGGCGCGTTTCGGGGCGGCGTCGCGGGAGGGCGAGGCTCCTGCCGAGCCGGGGTGGGGCGTTGGAGTCCCGGGG
>DASXAN010001271.1:0-2776 GCA_036406755.1 Gemmataceae bacterium | reverse complement strand
GGGGAGAGGGGAGGAAGAACGGCCGGCGTGCCGGGCGTCACGTCCGCCCCCGGCCGGAGGAAGTCGCCGCGGACCATCACGTGCGTCACCCGGGCCGGGCCGGCGGCCAGCGTCGGCGCCTTGCCCAGCGTCGGGGCCTGCTTGTCGTGGTCGGCCAGCGCCCGAGTCAGCTTCACATTCTGCTTGTCCTGCTTGGCGAAGTAGGCGGCCAGCGCCTTCGCCTCCTTCTCGGTGCGGACCCTCGGCTCCTTCAGGAGAATGGCCCGCGTCGGTTCCGGCAGCACCCGCAGCTGCGGCAGCGTCAGTCCCGCCTCCCACTTCTCCTGCAACGCCGGCAGCGTCTTCGTGTGCTCGTCCAGGGCCGCTTTCAGCTCGGCCCGCTTGCGGTCGTGGGCCGCTTTCTTCGCCGGGTACGACGCCTCGTCGCCCGGCAGCGGGGCGTCGATGTCGGCCTCGCGGTCGCTGTTGAAGAAGGCGAAGAGTTGGTAGTACTCCCGCTGGGTGAGCGGGTCGTACTTGTGGTCGTGGCACTGGCAGCAGCCGACGGTCACGCCGAGGAACACCTTGCCGGTCGTGTTCACCCGGTCCACGACTTGCTCGACCCGGTACTGCTCCTGGTCCACGCCGCCTTCCTTGTTGGTGAGCGTGTTGCGGTGGAAGCCGGTGGCGATCTTCTGCTCGGTGGTGGCGTTCGGCAGCAGGTCGCCGGCCAGCTGCTCGACGGTGAACTGGTCGAACGGCTCGTTGCGGTTGAGGGCGGCGATGACCCACTGGCGGTACCGCCAGGCCCACGGCCGGCCGGTGTCCTTCTCGAACCCGTCGGAGTCGGCGTAGCGGGCGGCGTCGAGCCAGTGGCGGCCCCACCGCTCGCCGTAGGCCGGCGACGCCAAGAGCCGCCGCACGACCGTCTCATACGCATCCGGCGACGGATCGTTCACGAACGCCCGGACTTCGTCGGGCGTCGGCGGCAGGCCGGTCAGGTCGAGGGTCACGCGGCGCAGGAGGGTGGCCCGGTCCGCCTCCGGCGACGGGGCGATGCCCTCCTTCTCCAGGCGGGCGAGGACGAACGAGTCGATCGGATTGCGGATGTCGGCATGCGGATCGCGGACGACTGGGACGGCCGGCCGCCGGATCGGCTGAAACGCCCAGTGGTTGGACTTCTGCTGACTGACTTCTGACTTCCGACCTCTGTCCTCTGACCACTTGGCGCCTTGCTCGACCCACGCCCGCAGCGTGCCGACCTCGGCGGCCGTCAGCGGGGTCTTGCCGTCCGGCGGCATCTTCAGGTCCGGGTCGAGGCCGGCGACGGCTTTCAGCAATCGGCTCTCGGCCGCCTTCGGTCCCGGCACGACCGCCGGCCCGGAGTTGCCGCCGGCCAGCAAGGCGGCGTGGCTGTCGAGCCGCAGACCGCCCTTCTGCTTCTCGGGGCCGTGGCACTTCAGACAGTTCTTTTCGAGGATCGGCCGGACCTGCGTGGCGAATTCGACAGCCCCGGCCGCGGCCGGCGGCAGCTCGCGCTTCGGGGCGGGGTCGGCGGCCGATAGCGGCATCAGGCCACACAAACCGAGGCCGGCCAGGGACAGGAGCAGACGGCGGGGCATGGCGGAATCGTCGGGCAAGGGAGGGCCGAAGTCAGCCCCATGCTAGCCCATGCGGACCGCGCCGGCAAGCCGCCACCGCCGGCCGCCCAGCAGCAGGCCGGCCGCCCCGAGGGCGCCGAGCAGCAGATTGCCCGGGGCCGGCACCGCGGCCAGGTCGCGGACGGGCGGCGGCGCACCGACCGACAGGCTCTGCACCTGGTCGGCCGTCAGTGCCCCGTCGTAGAGCCGCACGGCTTCGAGCGACCCGACCGTCGCCGCGAGCGGGGCGTCGCCGGACGTGTGGTCCCACAGGAGTTGGAAGGTGCGGGACAGGCCGTTCGGGTTGTCGAACATGGCCAGGTCCTTGCTATCAAGGAAGGTGAACGCTTCGCTGCCGTCGACGTAACCGGTGACCGCGCCCGTGGACCCGTCGCGCGTCAGCACCAGGCGGGTCGGAACGCCGGGGGTGATTCCCGTCGGGGCCTGGGCGCCCGGCAGGCCGCCCGACTTCACCGGGTCGGCGTTCTCGGTCTGGTTCTTGATCACGTCGCGGGGCTTCCGCTCGCCGGCCGGGGTGAGGGAGACGAGCAGTTCGACCGAGTAGTCGGTCGGGCTGATGACGGCCGCCACGTCGGGCAGCTGGCCGCCCCGAAACGTGTACCCGGTCGGACTCAAGATGCCGCCGGCCCCGACCATGCTCGGCCCGCCGAGATTGTCCGTGAAGGAGCTGTTCAGTTGGTAGTCAGCGATGAGCCAGCCGGCCTGGGCCGGGGTCGTCAGAGCGGTCAGCCAAACGAGTGTCGCGAGAGAAATAATCAGTTTCACAGTGAACTTCCATTCAGGAAACCAGCATCGAACGCTAGGCATACTGTATACGTTCGACGTTGCTCAGACCATTTGGTTCCACAGGAAATTCGTCTGCTTCCTGAATCTCAGCCGTTCATCGGTGGTTGTTCAGGGCGGGCCGTTACTGTCTCACATGACGGAGATCCGATGGTTTGCGCGACAGCTGAACTGTGAACGCAAGATCGAGCGAATGTGGCGACTCGAACGACGGCCCGCCCGATTCGTCGGGTCGGTCCGCCACGAACCCGCAATCGGAAGTGCGTGTCCGTAGCGGTAGTGCTCGCACTTCGGATTGCCGGGGGTCCCCATGCCTGACCACGGCCTCCCCGCCGCGCTGGTCGGCCGCGTCG
>DASXAN010001270.1:0-1553 GCA_036406755.1 Gemmataceae bacterium | reverse complement strand
CGCCGGGACTCCAACCCGATCCGCCGTCCCGGCCGGGACCCCGAATGGTATAATGGGGCAAAGCCCACCTGTTGCAGCAGGTGGGCTTTTTGCTTTCGGAGGACGCAGTCATGTTCGTGGTCGGAGACCACACCGCGCCGGTGTACTCGCTGGCCTTCGCCCCCGACGGCCGGACCCTGGCCAGCGCCGGCAAGGACGGCACCGCCCGCCTGTGGGACCTCGCCGGCGGCCCGTCGATCACCCTGGCCGGCCACGCCGGCGAAGTCCTCAGCGTCGCCTTCCGCCCGGACGGCGCCCAGGTCGCCACCGGCAGCAAGGACCGCACCGCCCGGGTGTGGGACGCGGCCACCGGGGCCGAGGTGCTCCGCCTGCCGGAGACCGGCGAGCACGAGGGGCCGGTCAGTGCGGTGGCGTTCCTGAACGGCGGGCGGATGCTCATCAGTGCGGCCGGCAACCGGATCAACGCCGCCGAACCGGGCGGGGTGCGGCTGTGGCGGGAGGCGGCGCCGGCCCAGACGCTCGGCGAGCCGAACGGGGCCTGGGCGTTGGCCGCCACCCCGTACGGCAAGACGCTCGCCTGGGCCGGCGGCGGCAAGCGGGTCACCCTCTGGGAGATCACCCGCCCGGACCGGCAGCTGTACCCGACGCTCAAGACCGGGGTGGTGGCGATCGCGCTGTCCGCCGACGGCCGGACGCTGGCCGCGTCGGAGGACTGGTCGGTGCGGTTGTGGGACACGGAGAGCAAGCAGGAGCAGACGACGCTGATCGGCCACAAGGGGCGGGTGAGTTCGCTGGCGTTCTCGCCGGACGGGCGGACGCTGGCCAGCGGCAGCTGGGACAAGCGGGTGACGTTCTGGGACGTGGCGGCGGGCCGGGCGCGACAGACGTATCACTGGGACGTGGGCGGCGTGCGGGCGGTGGCGTTCAGCCCGGACGGGCTGCTGGCCGCCGCGGCCGGCGACGCGGGGCGGGTGGTGGTGTGGGATGTGGAGTGAGCGGATTGCCGAGTATGGGGCTAACGTGAATCCCGTGGGGTGGACGACCGAGGGTACATAATGACCACCGAAATCGAGGAATTTGCCAAGACGCTCGTCGAGCGCGTTCGAGACGCTGCCATTCAAAGCAATGACAGGATACTTCAAGAAGAACATGTCATTGCTAAACGATGGAGACAAGCAGCTGCCGGCGGCTCGCCACAGGCGTTCGCGAAGGTGCTCATACCTGACGTTGTGGATTCGACGATAGCGCACTTACTTGGCGCGATCGACCAGGAGGTTTTGCGCCTTTCCTTCACTGCTTCGAACGGGAAGTCCATCGATCTGACTACAGTTGCAACTCAATCCGGCGAACTGTCGGGCTGGTATGGGGGCGAATGGTGCGAAAAATACACGAAGGAGAGATTCGTCGACGACCTAGTCGATCTTAAAGACTTCTTCGACAAACCGCCTGACTGCGATCAGGAATGATCTACTGGTATTTGAGCCAGCGCTGATCACCGAAGTGAGTAGGGTGGGTCGAGGGAGCGGAGCGACCGAGGCCCACCGCCGCGGGGA
>DASXAN010001269.1:0-4820 GCA_036406755.1 Gemmataceae bacterium | reverse complement strand
CGGGAGAGGGGGGAACTGCTCAAATGCACTGCGTGACTTACGTCGCCCTCGGGCTGTTGCTCGCCATCGCCACCATCATGGCCGGCCCCGCGCTCGATTCGCCCGCCGCCGGATCGACCCGCCTGGTCGTGCGGGTCGCCTGGTGCCTGTCGTTGCAACTGCCGTGGTGCGCCGCCGCGCTGGCCCGCGTCGGACCGCCGGCAGCGCCGTCCGTCGTCGGACTGCTCCTGGCCGCGGCCGCCGCGGTCGGCCCGCCGTGGGTGTACGCCCACCGGCAGTCTGAGACGTGGTCACGGCAGGCGGAGGCGGCGATCGCCGAATTGCGGCTGGCGGAGGCCCGGCCGTTGCTCGCGGCCCTGGCCGACGTGGACGGGGCCGCCGCGGTCGGCGGCCGGCCGGTGGCCGACCTGATTCCGGCCGTCGATCGACAGTGGCGGGCGTTGACGGCGGCCGTCGCCCGGCCTCTGTCGGCGGCCGCCCCGCCGGCGAGCCGGGTCGAGCGGGCCCGCGCGCTGGCCGTGCTCGGCCGGTTCGATGACGCCGCCGGGTTGCTCACGCCGCTGGCCGGCGGCGACGTGGCGGCCGAGCTTTTGCTCGCGGCGGTTCGTCAGCGGCAGGGGCGATACGCCGAGAGTACGGTCGCCTACCAGGCGGCCCTCGACCAACTGGGCGACGACCGGGCAACCGCGGCGGCCCGGGTGCGGGCGTATGACGGGTTGGCGTTCAACGCCCGGGCGGCGGGTCGGCCGGCGGACGCCGAGGCCGCGTACCGCGACGGCCTGGCCCGGGTGCCGGCCGCGGCGGCGCACTTCCACTTCCAGCTCGGCCGGCACTACGAGCAGGCCGGCCGGCCGGGCCCGGCGCTGGAGCACCTCCGGGAAGCGGTCCTCCTCGACCCGCCGACGTTCGCCGGACCGGCCGGCCCGGTGATTGAGCGGCTGACGCGATCGACGCCCGGGTGCCTGCTGCCGCGGCCGGGGTCGGAGCGGTGACGGGCGCCGACATCGCGAGTGACAATCTCGTCAGTTTTGTCGCCGCAACTATTGACGGAATTGACAGTTAGGATCGCCGCAGATTCTTCACTTCTTGTCCGTACCGGACATGCAACCTTCACGAACCGGGATTAGAAGTGCTTGCCGGGGATTCCACCCGGAGGATGCCATGACCCGCTCCCGCCGTGCGTTCACGCTGATCGAGCTGCTGGTCGTCATCGCGATCATCGCGATCCTGATCGGCCTGCTCCTGCCCGCCGTCCAAAAAGTCCGCGAGGCCGCCGCCCGCATGAAGTGCAGCAACAACCTCAAGCAGATCGGCCTGGCCCTGCACAACTACCACGACGCCAACGGCAAGCTGCCGCCCGCCAGCCAGTTCCCGTGGCAACCCGCCGGCAACAAGTCGGGCGACTTCCTGGACCTGACCAAGCCGTTCGGGCCGAACTGGGCCGTGATCGTTCTCCCGTTCATCGAGCAGGACCCCCTGTACCGCCAGTCCAACGCCAGTGCCTATCCGGGGGTGGCGATCGTCCCCGGCACCGTCCCGACCGGCACCAACCAGTCGTGGCGGGCGATCCGCAACGTCGAAGTCCCCATTTACCTGTGCCCCTCGGACGCCAACAACACCCAGCACTGGAACAACCCGCTCGCCACCAGCACGCCGGAGGTCGATTGGGCCCGCGGCAACTACGGCGTCACGGCCGGCTTCCAGGACATCGACCACATGTCCAACGGCTCCAACTACAACACGAAGAACACGATCCCCGGCTACCCGTTCGTCGTCTGCAGCCCTGTGATGGCGGGCAACTACGGCGCGGCGCTCCCGGACGTCGTCGACGGCACGTCCAACACCATCATGGTGGCCGAGCTCCGGGCGGGCATCTCCCCGCTCGACCCGCGGGGTGTCTGGGCGCTGGGGTTCCCCAGCTCTAGCATCGTCAACGCCAGCCGCGATAACACCAACCCGACGCCGAACAACTACCTGGGCACGTCCGGCCAGGGGGACGAGATCGCCCTGTGCCAAAAGGTCTCCAACGCCTTCTGGACCCCCGACCTGGGCCCGGCGTTCGGCATGGGCTGCACCGGCAACGGCAAGGAGATGACGTCGGGCCAGTCCCGCAGTCTGCACTCCGGCGGGGTGAACACCGCCTTCGCCGACGGCAGCGTCCACTTCGTCAAGAACTCGATCGACCAGGCGACCTGGTGCCTGCTGCTGTCCAAGGCGGACGGCTTCCCCATTCCCGGCGACTACTAACGGGCCGGAGGGCCGCACATGAAGTCTCTCCGCATCGCCGCCGCATTCCTCTGCACGGTGATCCTCGCCGGCTGCGGGGACGGCCGGCTGCAACCGCGAGGCCGCGTCGTCAAGGCGGGCGCGCCGATCACCCTCAAGGACGGCGAAGACCTGGGCATCTTCTTCTACCCGCTCGGGGGCGACGGGAAGCTGGGGACCACCGTCTACCCCGCCCTGTTCAACGCGGCCGACTCCACCTTCCACGTGACCGGCAGCGACCGCCGGGGGCTGCCGCCCGGCAAGTACCGCGTGGCGGTCGAGCTCAAGCTGAACAAGAGGGACCGGTTCCAGGGTGCGTACGACATGAACAACTCCCCGTTCACGGTCGAGGTCGATTCGCACACAGGGGAAATCGTCATCGACCTGGACAAGAAGTCCTGACCCGCTTACGACAACCGGCGGACCCGCCGCCGCCCCGGGCTGGCCAAATCCCCATTCGCCACGCCGTCCGCCGAGGTCACCATGCGCACACTGTCGGCCGCACTGCTCATCCTGGTCGCCGCCGGGGCCGCCCCCGCCGCGGCGCCCGAGGGCTACCACCTGCTCAAGACCGTCCCCGTCCCCGGCGACGGCGGCTGGGACTACGTGTCCGTCGACCCGGAGGCCCGGCGGGTCTACGTGTCGCACGCCACGCGGGTCGAGGTGCTCGACGCCGACAGCGGCGAGATCAAGGGGCAGATCGCCGACACCGCCGGCGTCCACGGGATCGCCGTGGCCCCGGACCTCGGCCGCGGCTTCACCAGCAACGGCCGGAGCGACACGGTGACCGTCTTCGACCTCAAGACGCTCAAGCCGCTGGGCACCGTACCGACCGGCAAGAACCCCGACGCCATCCTCTACGACCCGGCCACGCACCGGGTCTTCGCCTTCAACGGCCGCTCCGCCAGCGCCACGGTGATGGACGCCGCCGACGCCAAGGTGGCGGGCACGATCGACCTCGGGGGCCAGCCGGAGTCCGGGGCCGCCGACGGGGCGGGGCACGTGTTCGTCAACCTGGAGGACAAGGGCGAGGTGCTCAAGCTCGACGCCCGCGACCTGAAGGTGCTGGACCGCTGGCCGGTCGCCCCCGCCAGGTTGCCGGTGAGCATGGCCATCGACGCCCGCAACCACCGGCTGTTCGTCGGCTGCCGGAGCAAGGCGCTGCTCGTCCTCGACACGGACAGCGGCAAGGCCGTGGCCTCGCTGCCGATCGGCGACCGGGTGGACGCCGGCGCTTACGACCCGGAGACGAAGCTGGTGTTCTGCTCGTGCGGCGACGGCACGGTGGCGGTGGTCCGGCAGGAGACGCCGGACCAGTACGCCGTGGCGGAGACGGTCAAGACGCGGCCCGGGTCGAAGACGATGGCGCTGGACCCGAAGACGCACCGGCTGTTCCTCCCCGGGGCGGAGTACAAGGCGGCCGCGGCCGGGGCACCGCGGGCGCGGCCAACGCCGGTGCCGGGCAGCTTCGTGGTCATGATCTTCGGCCGGTGAGCCGCCGGGGCGAGCCGCGGTGTGAGCCGGTAGTAGTACGCTTCCAAACCCGCGAAACCGCAACTGACCTTGACTCGCCGACCTTGCCGGCCGCAGTCCATCAACAGTTGCCGATGCCTACTGCCCTATCGTGTCTGGCCCGATCTTGGTATTCTGAACATGCGCCCACGAAGACCACGGTCCTAAGAGTGCGTCCAGTATCGCAAAAAATGCTGGACCGGCAGCGCGCGCGCCCTTACCATCGGCCCGCATGTCGTCGTCCGCGCCCGAGTTCCCGCCGCTGTTCGGCCCCGGCTTCTACCCGATGTCCGCAGCTGACCTACGCGCCACGTGTGTGGGCGACTTCCCGCTGTCGGCAAAGCGATGCGGAATCATGGACGGGCTGGAAGCGGTGATAGCAAGGCTGACGGGGGCGGGCGTCACCGGTGAGCTGTGGATTGACGGCAGCTTCCTGACGCACAAGCTTGACCCGAACGACGTGGACCTGCTGCTGCGGTTGACCAATGCGTTTGTGTCGGGGCTGACGCCCGAACAACAGGCGGCGCTCGATTGGTTCTTGGACCGCGAGCGGCACGCCACCCATAGTTGCGATTGCTACGCCTGTGTCGAGTACCCGCAAGATCATCCGCTCCACTCAATCGGTGAGTGGCACCGAGCGTACTGGATTCGGCAATACGGGTTTAGCCGCGGGCATGACCTCAAAGGGATCGCCGTGCTAAGGTTGGCGTGTGGTGCGACATGAGCGCGCTGCTGGACATTCAGGAAAAACTCCAAGACACGGCCGCGATGTTGGCCGAGCTGGAGCGCGAGCTTGCGCGCTTCCCCAACGACAGGGGGCTACGGCTCAACTACCAATCTGTTGAAAAACGCAAGGTCAAGCTAGAGTCCGAGCTAGAGGCCGTCACGGCCAGCCTGGGCTTGGAGCTGTGCCGGTATCGGGTAGTACCGGAACAGGACCGGATCAAGCTGGCAGGCCTTGCCGGCGCGCTCGGGGACTTCCAATCACTCGTTACCGTTTTCTACGACGCGATCAAGAGCGGCCCCAAGCGGCGGAGCAAGGT
>DASXAN010001268.1:0-5519 GCA_036406755.1 Gemmataceae bacterium | reverse complement strand
CGGTGGGCCTCGTGGAACTCGGCCCACCCTACGGCGCCGGCCGGCCCAGGGGTCGTAGCCCGTCAGGGCGCTGAGTTAAAGCCCCGGTCGAGTCTGCGAGGCCGGGGCGCCCATCCCCGCTATAATTCCAACGTCCCCGTCCCCGCCTCCTGAGGTAATTGCTCATGCCCGTCCGGCTCCCGCGGCCCTTGTTTGCGCTCGTCCTGCTCATCCCCATCGCCCTGACGGTCCGGGCCGACACGGCCGACGACCCGTCCGTCGCCCGGATGCGGGCCGACCTGACGTTCCTGGCGTCCGACGCCTGCGAGGGCCGCGGCCCCGGCACGGCCGGCATCGACAAGGCGGCCGACTACATCGCCGCCGCGTTCAAGGCCGCCGGGCTCCGCGGGGCCATGCCGGACGGCGACTTCTTCCAGCCGTTCACCGTCCGCGGCAACCCGGCCCTCGTCCCCGGCGCCGCCGTTGTCGTCGCCGGCCCGGACAGCACCGCCCAGCTCAAGGCCGGCGACGACTTCCAAGCGATCGGCCTGTCGGGGTCCGGGTCGGCGTTTGGCCCGATCGTGTTTGCGGGTTACGGCATCTCCTGCGAAAAGCCGGCGTACGACGACTATCACGGCATCGACGTCGCGGGCAAGGTCGTGCTGCTGATCCGCAGGGCCCCGCGGTACGGGGAGAAGGACCACCCGTTCGCTGACGACCAGACAGTCCAGCAGCACGCCGCGTTGCAGACGAAGATCAAGAACGCCGAGAAGCACAAGGCCGCGGCCGTCATCCTCGTGAACGACGCCGGTGAGAAGGACGACGCCCTGATGGAGTTCGGCTACTCGGCGTTCGGGGCCGCCGCTGAGATTCCCGCGGTCCAGGTGACGCGGTTGTGGGCCGACAGGATGCTCAAGGCGACGATGGACAAGTCTCTCGCCGACATCGAAAAGTCGATCGCCAAGGACATGACCCCGGCGAGCGGCCCGCTCACCCGCTTATCGGCGAAGGTGGCGGTCACGGTCGAGCGGCGGAAGATGCCGGTGAAGAACGTCGTCGGCGTGCTGGACGGGGCCGGGCCGCTGGCGAACGAGACGGTCGTCATCGGCGCCCACTACGACCACCTCGGCTACGGCGGCCGCGGCTCCGGCAGCCTGGCCGCCGGCACCAAGGCGATCCACCACGGGGCCGACGACAACGGGTCCGGCACGACCGCCCTGATCGAGCTGGCCCGCCGGTTCGGGGCCGATAAAGAGCGGCAGGGCCGGCGGCTGGTGTTCATCGCCTTCGCCGGGGAGGAGCTCGGCCTACTCGGGTCGAAGCACTACGTCGATCACCCGCTATTCCCGCTCGAAACGACCGTGGCGATGGTGAACATGGACATGGTCGGCCGGCTGGCGGACGACCCGAAATCGGGCAAGGGCAAGCTGGAGGTCGGCGGCACGGGCACGGCCAAGGAGTTCGACGCGCTGATCGACGGGGTCAACGCCAAATACGGGTTCGACCTGAAGAAGAACAAGGCCGGCGTCGGGCCGAGCGACCACACGTCGTTCTACTTGAAGGGAGTGCCGGTGTTCTTCCTGTTCACCGGGCTGCACCGCCAGTACCACCGGCCGACGGACACGGTGGACCTGATCAACTTCCCCGGCATGAAGCGGGTCGCCGACCTGGCCGAGGATTTGACCCGCCGCCTGGCGGCGGAAACGCCACGGCCGGAGTACGTCAAGGGCGTGGGCAGCATGTTCCAGGGCGGCGGGCGGATGAGCGTGCCGCGGATCGGGTTCATGCCCGGCGACTACTCCGACGAGGCGGAGGGGGTGCTGGTCGGGTCGGTGACGAAGGACGGGCCGGCTGCCAAGGGCGGGATGAAGGACGGCGACCGCATCGTGGCCGTGGCCGGCGAGCCGGTCAAGAACATGACGATGTACATGACGGTCATGGGCAAGCACAAGAAGAATGAGCCGGTCGAGATCACCGTGGACCGCAAGGGCGAGAAAGTCAAGCTAACGGTGACGCCGCAATAGAGCAGACACGAGACAGGAGACACGACACACGAGAAACGCCTCCCCTTCTCGTGTGTCGTGTCTCCTGTCTCGTGTCTGGAGACGGGCGAGACAATCATGTCAGCAAAGATGGAGTGCAAGGGCTGGCACCAGGAAGCCGCCCTGCGGATGCTCCGCAACAACCTCGACCCGGCCGTGGCCGAGCGGCCGCAGGATTTGATCGTCTACGGCGGGTCCGGCAAGGCCGCCCGCAACTGGGACTGCTACCGGGCCATCGAGGCGACGCTCAAGCGGCTGGAAAACGATGAGACGTTGCTCGTCCAGAGCGGCAAGCCGGTCGGCGTCGTCAGGACGCACGACGAGGCCCCCCGGGTGCTGATCGCCAATGCCAACCTTGTCCCCCGGTGGGCGACCATCGACGAGTTCCGCCGGTTGGAGGGGCTCGGCTTGACGATGTACGGCCAGATGACGGCCGGGTCGTGGATCTACATCGGCACTCAGGGCATCTTGCAGGGTACTTACGAGACGTTCGCGGCCTGCGCGAGGAAGCACTTCGGCGGCTCCCTGGCCGGCCGGCTGGTCGTGACGGGCGGCCTCGGCGGCATGGGCGGGGCGCAGCCGCTGGCCGCGACCATGAACGGGGCGGCGTTTCTCGGCGTGGACGTGGACGCGAGCCGCATCCGCCGCCGGGTCGAGACGCGGTACTGCGATGTGACGACTGCCGACCTGGATGATGCGCTTCGGCAGGTCGAGGCGGCGAAGCGGGAGAAGCGGCCGCTGTCGGTCGGGCTGGTCGGCAACATCGCCGACGTGCTGCCGGAGCTGGCGCGCCGTGGCATCGCCATTGACGTGCTCACGGACCAGACTGCCGCGCACGACTTGCGCGTCGGCTACATCCCGCGGGGGTACACGGTCGAGACGGCGGCGGCGTTCCGGGAGAGGGACCTGGCCGGCTACGAAAACGCCGTCCTCGACTCCATGCAGGCCCACGTGTCGGCCATGCTGGAGTACCAGAAGCGCGGCGCGGCCGTGTTCGACTACGGCAACAACCTCCGCGGGCAGGTGGCCGACCGCCGCGACATGACGGAGGCGTTCCGCATCCCGGGGTTCGTGCCGGAGTACATCCGGCCGCTGTTCTGCAAGGGGTCGGGGCCGTTCCGCTGGGCGGCGCTGTCCGGCGATCCGGCCGACATCGCCGCCACCGACGACGCCATCCTGGCCGCGTTCCCGCACAAGGAGGCGCTGGTCCGCTGGATCAAGCTGGCCCGTGAGCGGGTGGCGTTCCAGGGGCTGCCGGCCCGCATCTGCTGGCTGGAGTACGGCGAGCGGGCCGAGGCCGGCGAGCGATTCAACCACCTGGTCAAGACCGGTAAGGTGAACGCCCCGATCGTCATCGGCCGCGACCATCTCGACTGCGGTTCGGTCGCGAGTCCGAACCGCGAGACGGAGGGGATGAAGGACGGCTCCGACGCAATCGCCGACTGGCCGCTCTTGAACGCGCTGTCGAACACGGCGTGCGGGGCGAGCTGGGTGTCGATCCACCACGGCGGCGGCGTCGGCATCGGCTACTCGATCCACGCCGGCATGGTGATCGTCGCGGACGGCACGGAGAGCGGCAGTCGCCGGCTGCGGCGGGTGCTGACCGCCGACCCGGCGACGGGCGTGATGCGGCACGCAGACGCGGGGTATGAGGAGGCGATTGACGCGGCGAAGACGCGCGGCGTCGATGTTCCAATGATGGAGTGAGTCTTGGATAACACCAAGTTCTATCAAGAGTTGTTTGCGTCGGTCGAAGAGGCAATCGGCCCAATTGACCGGGATACGATTGTTGCGATTGTCGGCTTCGACTTGGGCGGGCCGCTGAACTTCTGCACGATCGGCCGCGCGGCTGGCGGGCCGTTCGTCACCTACGTCTCTTGCGAATTGGCGGTCCGCGACGGGCAACTGCCGGGTGAACTCGGCCGGTACGAATTACTCGCCTCGTGTGACGACGAGAAATGGGTCCGATCGATCCTGTCGGACATCGGCCGCATGTCGTTCGATGCCGCGTTCGGCCCCGGCCACACGCTCGACATCGGGCCGTGGGTCGAGCCGAGTGATGCGATCCAAGGAGTCGTATTCGAGAAGGCTGCGACAGCCAAAATCGACGGCACCCCGTATGGCATCCTCCGCTGCATCGGCGTCACTCGCCCGGAATTAGTTTTCGCACAGCGGTCCGGCGTGCCGAAGCTGCTAAGGCGACTAGCGGCCGCCGGGATGTACCCACACACAGCCGTAAGTCGGAAGTCCGTCGTGTGATGCGTTCCAATGCAGGTTCTCACCAACATCCGTGAGCTGGCCGTCTGCCCCGTGGCGGGCGGCCCCGACCAGATCGGCCGCATTGCCGACGCCGCCCTCGCCTGGGACGACGCCGGCCGCGTCCGCTGGGCCGGCCCCGCAGCCGACCTGCCCGCCGGGTTCCGTGGTGCCCGGACCATTGACGCCGGCGGTGCTCTGGTCGTCCCCGGCCTGGTCGATTGCCACACGCACCTCGCATTCGCCGGCTGGCGGGCGGACGAGTTCGTCGAGCGGTGCCGCGGGACTACCTACGCCGACATCGCCGCCCGCGGCGGCGGCATCCTGCGCACCGTCCGCATGACACGCGAAGCGAGTGAGTATGAACTACTGACCCGTTGCCGCGGCTTCCTCGCCGGAATGGTCCGCCGCGGCGTGACGACGGTCGAGTGCAAGAGCGGCTACGGGCTGTCGGTCGATGACGAGCTGAAGCTGCTCCGGGTCTACCGCCAGCTGCGGGACGAATTCCCCGGAGCAGTCGCTAGCACGTTTCTCGGCGCCCACACGATCCCGCCCGAGTACCGCGGCGACCGGGCCGGGTACATCCGACTCGTCTGCGCGGAGATGATCCCCCGCGTCGCGGCCGAACGGCTGGCGGACTTCTGTGATGTGTTCGTGGAGACGGGGGCATTGACGCCGGATGAGGCCCGGACAATCTTCGCCGCGGCGAAGGCGCATGGCCTGCGGCCGAAGCTACACGCCGACCAGCTCGCCGACGGCGGTGGGGCGGCCCTGGCGGCGGAGGTCGGGGCCATCTCCGCCGACCACCTCGAATACGCCAACGATGCCGGGCTGCGAGCAATGACGGCGGCCGGCGTGGTGGCCGTTGCCCTGCCGCTGGCGTCGCTATACCTGCGGCAGCCGCCGCTCGACGCCCGTCGCTGCCTCGCTGCCGGCGTGACCGTGGCCGTCGCCACCGACTTCAACCCCGGCAGCGCCCCGTGCTACGATCTGCCGCTGGCCCTGACACTGGCCTGCACGATGAACCGGCTGACCCCGGCCGAGGCCCTCCGCGGGGCGACGATCAACGCGGCCCGAGCGATCGGCGTCGAGGACGAGGTCGGGTCGTTGGAGCCGGGCAAGCGGGCCGACTTCGTGTTGGTGGACGCTGAGAGTGTCGAGCACTGGTTGTACCACTACCGGCCGGATTCAGTGCGGGCGACGTATACTGGCGGGAAACAATAACAGTTCCCCCCTCTCCCG
>DASXAN010001267.1:0-7132 GCA_036406755.1 Gemmataceae bacterium | reverse complement strand
CCCGGCCCGGCAAGCCGCGGTCACACCGGTACTACCTGGTCCCGATCGCGTCGATCCCAGATTGGGCGGTCAGCACCGCCGACCAGGGGGCGCCGGCCGCCGTGGCCGCCAAGGGGCACGCCGGCCCGTTCCTGAAACACTTCAAACACGCGACGACAAACAAGGGCGTCATCGACTTCATCGGCACCGGGGGGCAGGTGGTCTGCCCCCCGGCGGCCCACGACAGCGGTGAGCGGCGCGTGTGGTACGACGAGGCGGGCAACCCGTCGGCGTCGCCCGGTGAGCCAGCCGTGGTAGCATTCGTGGACCTGTGGAATGCGGTCTGTGATCTCGCCGCAGCGTGCGGCGCGAGCCTGCCGAAAAGGGAGCAGGTGCCACTGGCCGCCCCGCCGTCCATCCCAAGCCGGAGCGGGTTGCGGCTGTCCACGAACGACACGGAGAAGCGGGCGGCGGCGTACCTGAAGAAGATCGACGGGGCCGTTGAGGGCCAGGGCGGTCACGCCAGGACGTTCGCGGCGGCCCGGGCGATGGTCTACGGCTTCGACCTGGGACCCGAGGCCGGCTTCCGGCTGATGCGGGACGAGTTTAACCCCCGCTGCAACCCGCCGTGGTCGGAGAAGGACCTGTGGCACAAGGTCAAGGATGCGGACCGCCTCCCGTTCAGCAAGCCGCGGGGGTGGCTCCGCGACCAGGGGGTGGCCAGCCGGGCGACATCACTCGATCGCTTCGACAGGACATACAAGCCGAAGGTAGTACGACCGCCGACCTCGCAGCCGGTCCAGGCCACCAGTCGTCAGCCCCATGGAGACGGGCCAGATGATGGCAATGACAGATTGGGCGATGCCCACGAAGGGCAATCCGCGCAGCCGGGGACAAAAGCCCCAAACCACAAGCAAAACGATGGGCTTTCGTCTTTTGTCCGAGAAAAGTTTCCGGTCGAGGTGCTGCCCCGGGTGGTTCGGACATTCGTCGCCGAAGTGGCAGCTGACATGCAGTGCGACCCGGTCGCGGTGGCCCTGCCGGTCCTGTCCGTCCTGGGCGGGGCGATCGGCACCAAGCGGCAGGTTTGCCTGAAGCAAGGAAAGGCTGGATGGTATGAGACGCCGGTGGTCTGGACGGCTGCTGTGGCGCCATCCGGGATGATGAAGACGCCGCCCTGGAAGCTCGCCATGCGACCGGTCCGCGACATCGAGGAGGCTCTGCGGGAAGACAACAAGTTAGCCCTGGAACAGTGGGAGGACGACTGCGAGAAGGCTGAGAAGAAGAACAAAAAGAAACCTCCCAAGCCGAAGGACCGACAGCTGATGATATCGGATGTCACCATCGAGTCCGCGGCGATCATCGTGTCCGAAAATCCGGACGGCGTACTCCTCTGCCGGGACGAGCTGTCGGGTTGGGTGGAGTCGATGGGGCAATACAAGACCGGAAAGAGTAGTTCGGACCTGTCCAGTTGGCTATCCACCCACGACGCCGGATTTATTAGTGTCAACCGCAAATCGTCGGGCGACTCCATCTATGTGCCACGCGCCGCGGTGTCGATCACGGGGACCATCCAACCTGGGGTGCTCCAGTCGATCATGACCCGGCGGCACCGCTCATCCGGCCTGCTGGCCAGGCTCGTTCTGGCGGAGATGGAGCCCGTCGAGGACCTGGCGTGGTCAAACGTGTCTGCAGTCCGGGATGACACCTACGACGCCTACACGGCGCTCGTCAAAGACCTCTACCACCTGCCCGAGTTCGTCAGCCCACTGACAGCCGAAGCGGACCGTGTCTGGGGGGCCTACTGGGCGCCCGCACGCAAGGCCGCCGAACACGCCGGCGGCGACATCGGGGCGATGCGGTCGAAGATGATTGCCTTCACGGCCCGGTACGCCCTGATCCACAACACCGCCGCCAACCCTCGCGACCGGTCGGCTGTTGGGGCCGAGAGCATCCGGGCGGCCATCACACTTTCCGAGTGGTTCCGAAGGGAGCAGGAACGGCTGTACGCCAAACTGGCGGCAACGGGCGGCGGCGATGACGCCGCCCTGCTCGCATTCATCCGCGAACAGCCGGAACAAAGGGCGACGCCTCGCACTGTTCACCGATGGAATCGAGACCTCTACCCGACCAGCGAGGCAGCCGAGCTGGCCATGCGCAAACTCGATAAGGTCGGGCGGTGGGTGACGGTCCAGACCGGCGGGAGGCAAAGCACGTACTTCGAGGCCCCCCCCGGATAATCTTGTTGGGACAAAAGACAAAAGCCCCGTGTTTCACTTGGGAAACTGGGCTTTTGTCCTGAATCAAACAGGATGTTGCGAAAACGCCAGGAAAGGACGCCATGCTCACGCTCGACCACATGCGGCTCGTCGGCCGCGACCCGCGGGAGGTGCGGAAACTGCGAACCGTCCTGGCCGGCGCCGGGCCGGGCGAACTGCGGGAGCTTCGCGTCGAACATTGCGCCAACGGCAAGTGCTGCCGCAAAGAGTCCTGGCCCGCGACCTGGGCCCGCATCGCCGCGGCCGTCAAGCCGGTGACGCCGGTGATGCCGGTCGACCTCGACCATACCGCGGACCTGGCCGTGCTGCGGTCGGTGCCGGGAGCGGCCACCCGATGAACGACCCCGCTACCGGCTCGAACTGGTGGGGTGCATCGTCCGGGCGGCGAAGATGGCCCGGGCAATTGAGCCGGAGCCAGGGCCGGCCCTAGCCAGTGCCCAGTGAGGTTGCGCCTATGCCGTACCGCGATCCCACCCGCGCCCGCGACTACCAGCGGGAGTACCGCCGCACCCGCCGCTCCGGCGACCCGTGTACAACCCCCGGTACAACCGCCATCCCGACCGCGTTCCGGCTGAAGACTGCCGCCGACGTGCTTGCCCTGCTGGAAGAGCAGGTGGCCGCCGTGAGGGCCGACGCCGCGGCCGGGGCGCTGGAGAAGGCCCGCACGCTCGGCTACCTGGCCACCGTCAGCCTGAAGGCGATCGAGGCCGGCGACCTGGCCGCCCGGGTCGAAATGCTGGAATCGGTTCTGAAACTCCGCGGCAGGGAGCCCACCCCATGACTACCGCCCCCCTGGCGAAGCACTACCACACCCTGTCGGCGGAGGAGCGGCTGCCCCTCATCATGGCCGCGTCGGCCCGGGGGGATGAGGTCGAGTGCCACCGTCTCATGACCTCCGCCCCGCGGCAGACGTACCGCGCGCCCCACACGTTCGGCCTGGCGGCGGCGTTCGAGGAGGTGGCGTACTGGCACCGGATGGAACTGTTGGCGCTGGCCGGCCAGTATGTCCACGCCCTCGGCCGGGCGGACTCGGGCGACGACGAGCAGTCGGCCCGGCTCCTCGACTGCGCGCAGTTGTTCGGGTATTTGTTCAAGGCCCAAGCCGCCGGCTGGCGGACATTCTGCGCCGGGTTACACCTGGACCCGGATTTCGTCCCGGGCCTGCTGCCCGGCCGAGACCTGCTGGACCTAGCAACGCGGTTCGCCGACCAGTCTGCGTTCACGACCGAGGAGGCGCTGGCCTACGTCCGACGCCGGTTCGACCCGGAGCACGGCCGCGTCCTGACGGCAGACGACGTGGCCGCCGGACTGCGGCAGTTCTATGAGGCCCGGTGCGAAGCGTGGGGCTGACCGCCTCCCTTCCCGCCCCACACCGCCGCCCGCCGGCCGACCCGCTCGCCTTCCCACAGCAGCGTCGGGCAGGCCCGCAGGAGCAGGTTCTTCCAGAGCAGCGCATTGGCGAACGTCTCCTCGTCTGGGCTGAACAGCGAGAAGATGCCGCGGGTGGCGACCAGGATCAGCTTCTGCTTGGCCCGGCTGACGGCCACAGTCAGCCGCCGCGGGTCGAGCAGGAACTTGCTGGCCGCCAGCAGGTAGGCGCGGTCGGCGATGCCAGCAAGGTGCTTGACGGCGTGATGCTCGTGCGCCAGGGGCGATCGTTATACGCTCGCCACCTGGGCAGGCACACTGGTCGGGGGCGGCGTCGGCAAGCCCAGGTCGAAGTGGCGAGATTTTGTATACTCCTGGGGGAAGGATGGTCCGTAATTCCACTTTTCGCATTGCCGCGGACCTGGCCCTTACCATCCATGACCCGACGGGTTCCTCGACCGATTCTAGGACGCGGACATCAAGCCCCCGCCTGCGTAGGGTGGTGTACCGGCGTCCTTTGAAAAACTACGGTCGCCTCTCGCTCCGGCCGCGATCGCGCAGGTGCCGGACGACGCCCAGGCAACCGGGCAGCTCACCGGACAAGGCCGGGTTGACGCGGTGGAATCTCGGGAGGGTTGCCGATGGGCAAGGCGTCCGCCAGCCCCGCCCAAGCGATCTCGCTCCCCCAAGGGGGCGGGGCGCTACACGGCATCGGCGAGACGTTCTCGCCTGACCTGTTTACCGGCACCGGCAACTTCACCGTGCCCCTCGCCCTTCCTCCCGGTCGGAACGGCTTTCAGCCGCAGTTGTCCCTCGTCTATAGCACCGGGAACGGGAACGGCCCCTTCGGACTGGGGTGGGCGCTCGGCGTACCGGGCATCGGCCGCAAGACGTCGCAAGGCGTGCCCCGTTACGACGACCGGGCGGACACGTTCCTCCTTTCCGGTACGGAAGACTTGGTCCCGGTCCCCGGAGAACCGACCGGCGCCACGCGCTACCTCCCTCGGACCGAAGGGCTGTTCGCCCGCATCCGCCACGTCCGCGTAGCGGGGAGCGACTACTGGGAGGTGCGGAGCAAGGACGGCTTGGTCAGCGTCTATGGAACACCTCGTCCCCGCCGGGCCTCGGCCGACTGGCGCGACCCGGCCGCCGTCGCCGACCCGGACGACACGACGCGCATTCTTGCCTGGAAGCTGAGCGGCACGACCGACCAGTTCGGCAACCGGATCGAGTACGCCTACGAGCGAGACTCTCAGCAGTCCGACGGTCCCCACCACTGGGACCAGGTCCGCCTCGCGGAGGTCCGCTACGCCGATTACGGCGACCCGGCGGCGCCGCGCTTCCTGGTCCGGGTGCGGTTCACGTATGACCGGCGGCCGGACGCCTTCTCGGACTATCGGGCGGGGTTCGAGGTCCGTACCGTCCGGCGGTGCACCCGAATCGACGTCGTGATCGGCCAGGAGGCGGAGACGCTGGCACGCTCCTATCAGTTCGAGTACCTCGACCAACAGCCCCCTCCCGCCCAACCGCTGCCACCCAACCGGGTTTCGCTCCTGTCGCGGATTCGCGTCGTGGGCCACGACGGGGCCAACGCCGAAGAGCTGCCCCCGCTGGACTTCCGGTACACGGCCTTCGAGCCGGCGGGACGGCGGTTCATCCCGCTGGCGGGCCCGGACCTGCCGGCGCGGTCCCTGGCGAGTCCCGACCTGGAACTGGTTGACCTCTTCGGCAAGGGGAGCCCCGACGTTCTGGAAATGAACGGGACGGTCCGTTACTGGCGCAACCTGGGCGGGGGCCGGTTTGACCGGCCGCGGCCGATGCGCGAGGCGCCGGCCGGGGTGAGCCTGGGGGACCGCGGGGTGCAGCTCCTCGACGCCAACGGCGACGGCCGCGCCGACCTCCTGGTCATGACCCCGGAGATCGCCGGCTACTTCCCGCTCCGGTTCGACGGCCGGTGGGACCGGCGCTCGTTCCACCGTTACCGCGCGGCGCCGAGTTTCGACCTGCAAGACCCTGAGGTGCGTCTGGTGGACCTGGACGGCGACGGGGTGACCGACGCGATCCGCTCCGGCAGCCGGCTCGAGTGCTTCTTCAACGACCCGAAGGACGGGTGGATGGAGACGCGGCAGGTCGGGCGCGAGTCGCTCGACGTCTCCCCCGACTTCAGCTTCGCCGACCCCCGCATCAAGTGGGCCGACATGAGCGGGGACGGCCTGCAGGACGTCGTCCTCGTGCATAACGGCTCGGTCACCTACTGGCCCTCGCTCGGTCGGGGGAACTGGGCGCGGCGCGTCACCATGGCCAACAGCCCGAGGCTCCCGGCCGACTTCGACCCCCGCCGGGTGCTGCTCGGCGACGTGGACGGCGACGGCCTGGCCGACCTGGTCTACGTCGAGGACACAAGGGTGACGCTCTGGATCAACCAGGGCGGCAACGGCTGGAGCCAGCCGATCACGATCGAAGGCACGCCCCGGGTGTCGGACTCGAGCGCGCTCCGGCTGACCGATTTGCTCGGCAACGGTGTCGGCGGAGTCTTGTGGACTTCGGACGCACAGACCCCGTCACGGCCCCACCTGTTCTTCCTGGACTTCACCGGCGGGATCAAGCCGTACCTGTTGAACGCGATGGACAACCACATGGGGTCCGAGACCCGCGTGGAGTACGTCCCCTCGACCCGCTTCTACTTGGAGGACGCGAAGCGCCCGGAAACCCGTTGGAAGACGCCGCTGCCCTTCCCGGTGCAGGTCGTCGCCCGGGTCGAGGTGATCGACGCGCTCTCCCGCGGCAAGCTGGCGTCGGAATACCGCTACCGCGACGGCTACTGGGACGGGGCCGAGCGCGAGTTCCGCGGCTTCCGACTTGTCGAGCAGCTCGACACGGAGACCTTCGACACCTACCACCGACCCGGCCTGCACGGCCCGGACGTCCCCTTCGCCCCGATCCCAGACCGCACCCAGTTCGCGCCGCCGACGTTGACCAGAACCTGGTTCCACCTGGGCCCGGTCGGCGACGAGTTCGGCGAGTGGGAGGGGGCCGACTCGAGTGCCGAGTTTTGGCCCGGCGATCCGCAGGTCCTTTCCCGCCCGCCAGAAGTCTCGAGCTTCCTGAACGCCCTGCCACGCCGCGCGAAGCGGGACGCGCTGCGCTCCTTGCGGGGGCGAATCCTGCGCACGGAGCTGTTTGGCCGGGACGGAAGTGCGGCCCAGGACCGCCCGTACACGGTCACCGAGTTTCTGTACGGCGTGTGCGAGGTGGTCGCCGACAACGGTTCCCCGAATCTCCGCGGTAGGCCAAGGCCGGGGGAGGCCCCCGCACGGGACGGCGAGGGCACGACACCCCGGGTCTTCTATCCCCACTCGCTGGCGCAGCGTACCACGCAATGGGACCGCGGCGACGACCCCCTGTCTCAGTTTGCGTTCACGGACTATTACTCAGACCCGGTCGCGGGCACTTATGACCCTTACGGCCGGCCCCGCTCCATGATTCAGATTGCGGTCCCGCGGGGG
>DASXAN010001266.1:0-2612 GCA_036406755.1 Gemmataceae bacterium | reverse complement strand
ATGATCGCCACAACGGCGTCGGGGCACTCCGTCTCGGCCGCAACGACAGCGGTTTCGACCGGGCCGAACGTACCGTCAATCTGCGTGTCGGTAAACTCGGCGATGCTCGAGTCCACCGCCTCCGTCTCGGAGTAGTCGTCGTCGTCCGGGAAGGGTGACGCCGTCGTGACGTTCATGATGAAGCTCCTCGAAGGCGGACCCGCAATCGCCGCTGGGCGATCCACTCGCCGCGGGTGTGGAGCGTGACTTGATACATCCCGGCAGCGGTTACCCGACAATCCCGAACCCGCATGATACAGTGTACCTCGCTCAAGCGGTCCGGAAAAGTGAGCACGTCCCGGACGGTGTGAACGATGTCCATCGTGTCCAGCCGGGTCACGGCCAGCTCGACCGGAACGTCTCCCTCCGAATCCGTGAGCACGGTGTAAGCACAGAACGGGGGCAGGACAGTCGGCACCCGCGGGACGGCAACACTCCAGAACGTGCCGATGAGCGAGACCTTCCTGGTCCGCTCCTCCACGATCAGCTGGTCACACAGAATCAGCCCGGGCGCGACCGGCGGCGGCATACGGCAGACCTCCACGCGTTGCCCGGCATTCTACCGGCCCGCCGCCGCTTCGCGTACAATCGCCCCCGGCCCGCCCGCCGTCCGGAGTCCGCCGCGCATGGGCACACCCCCCGCCCCGGTCGCCGCCTGGAAGTGGGGCGTCGTCTGGCTGCTGTTCCTGGCCACCGTCATCAACTACATGGACCGGCAGACGGTCACCAACCTGGCCGTCCCGATCAAGGCCGCGTTCACCAGCGACCAGTCGGCCGCCGCCCTCGACGGCCTGTTCAACCAGAAACCCGACCCCGACGACGGCAAGCGGCACCTCAACAACGAGGGGTACGGCACGATCGAGGCGGCGTTCGCCATCACCTACGCCCTGTTCCAGGTGATCGCCGGGTTCCTGGTCGACCGCCGCAGCCTGTGGTGGCTGTACGTCGGGGCGATGGTCCTCTGGTCGGCCGCCGGGTTCGCCACCGGCCTGGTCCGGACCGTCGAGATGCTCATCGTCTGCCGCCTCATGCTGGGCATCGGCGAGGCGTTCAACTGGCCGTGCGCCGTCGCCGCCATCCAGCGGCTGCTGCCGCGGGAGCAGCACAGCCTGGCCAACGGCGTCTTCCACTCCGGGGCGTCGCTCGGGGCAATCGGCACGCCGCTGCTGATCTTCGCCATGGTCGACCTGGGCGGAGCCCACTGGCAGTCGGTGTTCCTGGTCGTCGGCGGGGCCGGGGCGGTCTGGGTGGTCCTCTGGCTGGCGGTCGTTCGCGGCGAGCGGGCGGCGGCCGTGGACCACCGGCCGGCGCGGGGCGACCGCGCCGACTCCCCGGGGCTCGGCGAGACGCTCCGGGCCGTGTTCGCCGGCCGGGCCATCTGGATCGCGCTGGCCGTCGGTCTCACGGTCAACCTGTTCTGGCACTTCTGCCGCGTCTGGCTGCCGCTGTACCTGGACCAGGACCTCGGCCTGGGGTTCAAGGCGACCGGCGGGACGGCCATCGACCTGCCGTGGGGCACGTGGGTGGTGACGCCGCGGGCGGCGAGCCTGTTCATCCTGGCGGCGTTCTACGTCGCCGCCGACCTGGGGGCGCTGGCGGCCGGCTGGGCCACCCGCCGGCTGACGCGGGCCGGCTGGTCGGTCGAAGCGGCCCGCAAGGCGGTGATGCTCGGCACGTCGGGGTTGTGCCTGTTGACCATCCCGGCAGTGCGGTCCGGGTCGGCGGCGGTGGCAGTGCCGCTGCTGTTGCTGGCGGCGGCCGGGGCGATGGGCGGGTTCGCCAACTACTTCGCGCTGACGCAGGAGGTGTCGCCGCGGCACACGGGGTTCGTGGTCGGGCTGGTCGGGGCGCTGGCGTGGGCGGTGCTGACGCCGGTGCAGCCGGAGATCGGCCGGATCGCGGACCGGATCGGCACGTTCGTGCCGGTGTTCCAGGTCATGGCGTGCGTGCCGATGGTGGGGTCGGTGATCGGACTGCTCTGGCCCGCCGCACCGCCCGCCAGCCCAGGGCCAGCGCGGCAATGATGCCGAGGCCCAGCGCCACCCGGCCCCACGGGAACTGCGTGAACTCCTCCCGCCTCGGTCCCTCGCTCACGGTCACGTCGGCGGCCGGCGGCTCACCGGGGATGGTGACGGCGATGGGGCGGGTGCGGTGGCCGGCCCCGGCGTCCACGACGACGGCGTACCGGCCCGGCGGCGGGGCGGGGAACGACCAGCGGCCTTCGGCGTCGGTGCGGCCCTCGGCGATGGTCGCGTCGGCGGCGTCTCGGACGGTGACGCGGGCGTCGCGGGCCGGGGTGTTGTCAGAGAAGTACGCCTCGACCTCGACGCGGCCGCCGCGGAGCTTGGCCTCGGCGCCGAGGGCGTGGGCGCGGGCGGGGGCCGCGGCGGCGAGCGAGAGGAGCAGGGCGGCGACGGTGCGCGGCATCATGGTTGTGATTGTCCCGGACGGTGCGGTGGCCAGCAATCTACTTTGCTTGCCGCCCGCGCCGCGGATGGGGTATGGTGGCGGTGCCATTGGCCAAGTGAGGGAAATCGTGGGACTAACGGTCTATTACGATTGGAAAACCAAAA
>DASXAN010001265.1:0-7753 GCA_036406755.1 Gemmataceae bacterium | reverse complement strand
GGCGACCGAGCCGCTGACGAGGCCGATCGTGCCGGCGAGCGTCAGCGCAGTTGAGGGGTTGCTGACTTCGACAGTCGCGCCGCCGGCGCCGACGATAATTGGAAATGGCGTCGTTTGCGTTGGGCCTGAGTATTGCAGGGTACCGCCATCCAGGGTCAGGTTTCCGGGGACCCCCAACACCGTCTGATAGCCATTGACCACCGACAGGTCGTCAACCCGGACGCGGGCCTGAGTCACTACAATTGGTGCGTAGTATCCGTTGGGGGCGGCCGTCGCGTAGAAAGTGCCTCCGCCGGTGATGCGATATGGGCCGCTAACCAGCTGCGCGTTGATTGTCAGCGTGGCGTTCGGGGCAATGGAAAAGACGGGCGTCGTTCCGCCCGTGACGTTGATATTGCGGCCGTTCCAGTTGGTGTTACCGTTGATCGTGGCCCCCGCCCCGGCCCCAGAAAAATAGAATAGGGACGATGACGAGGCGGAAAAATCCACGGTGCCGCCGGCGGAGCCGGTCACCAGCTTGTTCAAATAGAAACCAACTGTCGCCGGCGTAGTCGGTCCACGGAGGGTGCCGCCGTTGAGCGTGAGCGTGCCGATCGGGGCGCCCGAGTTGCTGTACGCCAGCTGCAAAGTGGCATTACTGGACACCGCCACGTCGCTGTTGGCGGGGATCACAGCCCCGGCATTCCCGACGACCAGTGTGCCGCCCTCGACATAAGTGCCGCCGGTGCGTGTAAGGAAGTCGCTCGTCGCGTCTGTCAGAGTCAGCGTACCGGCACCGGACTTGATGAGCGCCCCGCCGCCTATGAAGCGGCCGTTCCAGACCAACGTCGTGCCGGCGTTCTGCACGTCGATGGCGCCACCGTTTGGATATGTCCCGTCCAGGAACACCGGGTGATTAGTGGCATACGTGGCGGCGGTTCCGGTCAGCATCAGAGTGCCGCGGGAATCGGTGGCCCCGAGGGTCACACCGTGGCCAGCCGAGTCCGATCCAATCGGACTCGGCTGGCCGATGTTGAAAATCGTCGGGATCGCCAAGATCGCGTTGCCCCAGACGCCGGTATAGCCCGAGTAATCATTGTTGGTTAGCCGCGTCAACGTGCTCGATGAGCCACCTGGGCCGGGGCCGAGGACCGCCAGGCCGCTGGTGCCCGATTCGGTGATGGTACCGTTGTAATTCAGGTTCACTCCGGGGGTGAGCACTTGCATATAAGAGTTGTATGTGAGGGCCATGTTCTTGGTTGTGGTGGCGCTTGGGCCGCCGTACATCAGCGTTCCCCCATTCATCGTGATCGTGCCGGTGCCCAGCGCTCCGACGCCGTTGGTGACCATGTCATCCACCCGCAACGCACCTTGGCCGACCGTGATGTTCGCCGTATTGTTCAGGTTGGTCAGCCGCATCGTACCGGCGCCGGCCTTGACGAAGGTCGAGTTTTGCCCGGCGATCGACAAGGCGATGCCGGCGTCCAGGTCGATGCCGGACGGCGTCGAACCTGCCGCGACGGTGATACCCATCGGGCTGCCGCTGTCATTCCGGATGACGGACTGGCCCGAGTTGGCGCCGTTCCAGATGGCGGTCGTGGCGGAGGCGTTGGAAGTGATGCCGCCGGCCCCGGTAACGTGGATCCAGGTGAACGGCGTGTTGGTGAAATCAATCGTGCCGCCGGTCATCGTCAACTGCTTGGTGTAGAAGTCGCTGTTGGTCGCGCCGGTGGCCTTGAGCGTGGCGCCGGCCAGGGTAATGCCGCCGAGTGCGTTGGCCACGCCGTTGCCGTAGGGGCCGATGTCGAACGTCGCCCCCCCCTGGGCCAGCACGAAACTGCCGGCGGGAATGACCGCCCCGCTGGCGCCGAGCGCCAGGGTGCCGCCGTTGACATACGTGCCGCCGTTGTAGGTGTTGCCCGTGTTCGACAGTACCAGCGTCCCCGGGCCTGTCTGGACCAGCCCGCCGTTGAGGACGGAGCCGCTGATCTGGGTCGTCCCGGCGCCTGCGACAAAGAGGCCACCGGCGCCGGGCGTGTTGATCACCGTGTTCGGGCCGATGACGAGCGTCGTGCCCGGCGCGGTGCTGTTGTTCGTGATCGTCAGGTTGGTATCGTTCGGGGACAACAGGCTGCCGCCGGCGACGTGGGCAAGATCGATCGTCTGCACACCGGTGACGGCGCCGTCCACGGTGATCGACGTCACGCCACCGAGCGTCTGGCCGCCCAGTGAGTTGATGGTGTAATTGCTGGTGGGGTTATTGAAGGTAATCGACTGCGTCACCTGGCTGAGACCGATCAGGACCTGCCCCGGGTGTTGGCCGCTAAAGGTCGCCGTGGCTGTCGCCGAATTGGGAAAGCCGCCGGGCGGCGTCCAATTGGCCGCGTTATTCCAGGCGGGGCCGGAGCCCCCGATCCACGTGTACTGGGCTGCGGCCGGCAACGGCAGCGATAGCAGCGCCCACGACGCGACGAAGCCAGTCATCGTGAGCCTCGGGCCGAGATTGTGCGAGCATCGCATGTGTGGTCGCTTTCTGACGTCACGAGTTTGAAAAGGCGGTGTTCACAGCCGTGCCTGGAGCCTCGACGCCGATCGATGCACCCGACGCCGGCACCATATCGCCAGGCTGCCGGCGCCGAGCAGGGCGAGCGAGGTCGGCTCCGGAACCGGCGTCGCCAGGAAGCCGTGAATCGAGCCGTCCGCAGCCGCATAGGTTCCGACGACCTGGTCCAGGTCGTTGACCTTGTTTGGCAAGGTGTCGGTGAAGCCGGGAACCTGAGGGAATGTCGAGTACACGCCGCCGGTGAGGACGAAACCGAAGAAGGACAACTCGTCGGGGGTGTAGAACCCGACGATCGTGCCGAGGGCGTTGATGCCGACCGGGTCGGTCTCGCCGCCCGCCGCCCCCGGGAAGGCGATCGGCGTGAATGCCCCGCCGGCACTCCGGAGGTAGCCGACGATGGAGGTGTCGGCGTTGATGGATATCCCCACGATTTGGCCGGAGCCGTTGATCCCATAGGCCAGGCCGCCGTTCCCGGCCGTGCCGGGGAAGTCGATGGCGGTGTACGACCCGCCGCTCAGGAGGAAGCCGTGGCCGTTTTGCGGCGGGTTGTCGTAACTGCCGACGATCTGGCCGGCGGCGTTGATCCCTTGGGCGTTAGTGTTTGAAGCGCCGGGAGCGTTCAGCGTGCTGAAGGTGCCGCCGCTCAGCAGGAAGCTACCGAACGAAGTTGAAGTGTCCCAGTTGCCGACGATCTGGCCGGAGGTGTTGATGTCGTAGGCAATCGTCCGCCTCGCGCCGGGGAAGTCGAACGAGGAGTACGCGCCGGTACTGCTGCGGAGAAAGCCGTGGTCGTGGCCGGCGGCGTCGGTGTAACTCCCCGCGACCTGGCCGGAGTTGTTGACCCCGTTGGGGTACGTCGCGATCGCGCCGGGGTAATTGATGGTCGTGAAGGAGTACACCGGCTGGGCCTGGGCCGCGGACGCACCGGCGGCGATCAACACCGGGATCAGGAGTTGTGCGCTGGCGTTCATGGCGAGCCTTTCTGTGGGGCGATGCGGTCTTGGACGCGGCGTGAATCCACCCCGCCTTTGCTCCCGTGCGAACCGAGCCGGCGGATGAATCGCCTTCCGAGCAGTAGGCTCCCGAACGACGCGGCCAGGACAAACGTCGGCTCCGGGACCGGGGTGAAGGTGACGAAGACCTGGCCGCCGCCACGGGCCAGGGCGAACCCGCCGCCCAGGGTCGGGTTGGCGAACTGACCAGCGTTGAAGCTGATGGCGCTGGGGTCGAAGGTGCCGGTGAACGCCGCCCCTGGCTGCAGGTCGAACACCAGCCACGAGTAGGGACGGGTCGGGTCGAAGCTCGCCATCGGCCCGAGCGTGTCGGGGGCGGACGGCGGCGGCAGCTGAGTCTGGAGCTGGACGGTGAAACGGTTGGCCGGGGTGGCGGTGAAATTCAGGGCGGTGAACACCTGGGTCAGCCCCCAGCCGGGGTTGTTGCCGGCCGTGCCCGCCGCGGCGGGGAAGCTGAGCGACGGGCCGGCGTCGCTGATTTGGAAGACCAGGGTGCCGCCGCCGTTGAGGTTGAAGGTGCCGACCTGGCTCGTGCCGGGGCTGTTGCCGGGCAGGTACTGGCCGCCGTTGCGGGTGAGGATCGCGTCATAGGGGCCGGTACCTTTAACGAGCGCCCCGTAGTCGGCGACGGTGGTGCCGTTGCGGACGCCGTTGCCGGAGCCGAAGGAGCCGGCGTTGGTGACGAGCAACCCGCCGCGGACGACGAGCTGCTGGCCGCCGAGATCGATCTTGCCGCCGGGACTGGCGACGGAGCCGACGAACGTCGTGCTGCCGCCGCCCAGCACGAGGTCGCTGCCGCCGTGGGTCAGCAGGCCGCCGGGGTTGACGGTCAGCAGGCCGTTGCTGACGAAGTCGGTCGCGTTGACGGTGCCGTTGACGGTCAGCCGGCCGCTGGACGTGTTGGTGCCGCCGTTCCAGGTGAGGGTTTGGCCGGCGCCGACGGTGAAGGCACCGCCGTTGGAGAAGTTCGCAACCGAAGCCGGGCCGGTCTGGGTGACGGTGGTGCTCGTGAGGGTGCTGGTCCCGCTCAGGGCGGTGCCGCCCGTGAGCGCGAAGGTGCCGGCCCCGCGGAGGAAGCCGCCGTTGACGGCCGCCCCGTTGAGCGTCAGCGTGACCCCGGCCGGCGCTTCGAGGGTGCCGCCGTTGACAGTGAACGTGCGGGCGGTGGTGGCGCTGGCTGTGTACCGCAGCGTGCCGGCCGGGTTGACGGTCGGGTTCGCCAGTCCGAGCTGGGCGTCATCGCTGACGTCCAGTCGGCCGGCGTTGACCGTCAGGCCGCCCAGGTAGGTGTTCGACGGATTCGTCAGTGCCAGCGTGCCCGGCCCCGTCTTGGTCAGCGTGGCCGAACCGGTGCCGCTGATGGCGCCGGTGAGCGTCAGCGTCGTGGCGGCGTTGACGACTTCGACCGTGCTGCCGCCCGCTCCCAGGGCGAACGCGGCGGACGAGGACGCGGTCGGCCCGCCATAGGCGAGCGTGCCGGCGTCCAACGTCAGGGCGAGAAGTGGTCCGACGCCGGTGAGGTCATCTAGGCGTAGTCGGGCGTGGTCGACGGTGAGGGCCGCGACATACTGCGGAACATTGCGCAGGTAGAGCGTGCCCCCGCCGGAGAGCCGCGTGGAATTGAGCTGCACGTTGCCAGAAGGGGCCAGGCTCAGGTCGCTCGTCAGTGTGACGTCCGGCGCGATCACGAACGGCAGTTCGGCGTCGGAGCCATTGCCGATGTAACCGGAAATCGGTCCCGCCCACGTGCTGTTGGCGTTGACGGTCACGCCAGCGCCAGACCCCGTTAAGACAAAGCCCGTAGAGCCTGACGTGCCGGTCATGTCGATTGACCCGCCCAGTGGGCTCACGTTGATTTGATTCATGAAGACGTACGGGCTGCCCGTGGGCACTCGAATCGTCCCGCCCTGCAAGTTCACGGCCCCGAGCGCCGCCGCCCGTGGGATTGTCATGCCTGCCGTGTTCAATTCCGCGCCGCTGAAGACCGTCACGCTGCCGCCGGCCGGCAGTGCCGTCGCTGAACCCAGGGTTAGCCGGCCGGCTTCAACGTAGGTGCCGCCGGTGAAGCTGTTGGCGGCGTTGGCGAGCACCAGTGTCCCCGCGCCGGTCTTGATGAGGCTGCCGGGGTAGGCAACGGAAGAATTGACGATCGGGCCGTTCCAGGTCAGAGTCGTGCCAGCGTTCTGCACACCGATGGCCCCGCCCGCGCCGTTGTAATAAGGGAGGGGGTTGACGTACAAACCGAAGACCGTCAAACCGCGGTCGGTGCTATAGGCGGCATCGGTCCCGGTCAGCAGGAGGGTACCTCGGGAACCGCTGTCCCCCAGGAGGAGGTTGTTGGCGGCGTTCGACGACGCCCCGAGCGGGCTGTTCACACCGCCGCCGCCCGCGTTGGCAATGTTGGGAATGGCAAGGATTACGTTGCCGCCGACGAACGTCCTCCCCGAGTAGGTGTTCGCAGCCGTTAGCGTCAGCGTCCTCGGACCGGGGCCGGTATTAACGTCGAAGTACCCTCCCTCGACGCCCAGCCCAGCACCGGGGCCGGAGATGACGCCGGTCATGGTCAGATTGGTGCCGCTGCCGCCGACACGGACGTTGCCGAAATTCGTAATCGCCAGCGGCTTCGCAGTGGTCGCGGTGGCGCCGTCGTACTCCAGCGAGCCGCCGTCACTGAGTGTGATCGCCCCGGTGCCCAGCGTGCCGAACGCGCCGAAACCGACGTCGGTCGACAGGTCGTTCGAATAGATCACGATCCCCCTGTTGGTAATGTTGGCAGTGTTGCCGGTGTTCAGCAGGCGCACGCCCCCGAAGCCGGAAACCACAAACGTCTGGTTGTTCGCGCCACTCGACAGGATCGCGGCAGCGTTCAATAGCGCGTTGCCGTTGACGGAGATCGATAGCGAGTTCGAGGTAGCGTTCCGCACGCGCGCGGTGTCGCCCGCCCACGTATTGGTGCTGGTGCCGTCGTTGACCGTGACGCCGGCCCCGGGGCCGGTCAGGAGCAGCCCGAAGTTCGACGTCCCGGTGAAATCGACGGTGCCGCCGGTCATCTGCAACTGGTTCAGATAGTAGTCGCCCGAACCGGGAGGCACGCGGAACGTGCCGCCGTTGAGCGCGACCGTGCCGGCGGTCGTCAACTGCGAGTTACCAAACCCGGCCGTGTTGAATTCGGCGCCGGCCGCGATGGTCACGTTGCCGCCGGTCGGGATCGCGGTGCCCGAGCCCAGCGTGAGCCGGCCGCCCTCGACGTAGGTGCCGCCGGTGTAGGTGTTGGCGGCGTTGGCGAGGACCAGCGTTCCCGCGCCGGTCTTGATGAAGCTGCCGGTGCCGGTGATCGGCCCCGACCAGGTCAGTGTGGTGGCGGCGTTCTGCACGCCGATGGCGCCGCCGTAGCCGTCCGCGTACATTCCGCCCACGGTGACGCCCCGGTCGGTGCCGTAGGCCGATGCCGTCCCGGTCAGCAGCAGAGTGCCGCGGCCAAAATCGCTGTAGCCCAGTTGCAAGTTACTCGCTGCATTGGACGACGACCCGATCGGACTGCCGGTGCCGCCGGCGCCGGCGTTGCCGATCGTGGGGACGGCGAGAGTGCCGTAGAATTGCACATACGTCGGCCCCGCGTAGGTGTTCGTTCCGGCGAGTGTCAGAGTACTTGAGTTGGCGGTTTCGAGGGTGCCATAGACGACCAACGAACCCGCCCCCGAGATCGGGCCCGTCAGCGTCAGATTCACGTTCCCGTGGGCGACATGGATCGCGCTATAGAGGGCGAGTGCCAGCGGCTTGGCGGAGGTCGCCGTCTGGCCGTCGTAGCGAAACGTTGTGCCGTTAAGTGTGAATGTTCCTGTGCCGAGGGTGCCAAACGCGCCGCCTCCCAGATCAGTCGATAGGTCGTTGGTAATGACCTCGCCGAAGTTGGAAGCGGTGATGTTGGCGGAGTTCTGGGTGTTGGACAGCCGAACAATACCGTTGCTCAGTATGAAATTCGGATTGCTGCCGCCGCCCGAGAGAATGACGCCTACGTTCAAAGAGCTGTTGCCAAGAAGGCTAATCGTCAACGGACCGTTCGTATCGTTCTGGATCCGCGAAGCGCCGTCGCCGACCCAATCGTTGACGCCGGGGTTGACCGTGACGCCCGCACCGGCCCCGGCGAAATGCAGCCCGAAGGCCGTGCTGCCGGTGAAGTCCACTGTGCCGCCGTTCA
>DASXAN010001264.1:0-6679 GCA_036406755.1 Gemmataceae bacterium | reverse complement strand
CCGTGCCGGACGCCCTGATCTCGGCCAGTGCCTCGTCGATCAACTGGCGCTGGCCGTCCACGGTGATGCCGCGGCCGAGGGCCTTGGCGGAGGCGAGGGTGGCCAGCTCGGCCGCCTGCGACCAGATCCGCTGCACCGCCTGGTCGGTCTGCATCTCGATCTCGCGGTGCAGCCGGTCCCGCTCGGCCTGGATTTCGGCCTTGGCCTTGGCGGCGATCTCGTCGGCGGCCGTCTGGCCGGCCTTGCGGGCCTCGTCGATGATCTGGCCCGCCTTGGCGTGGGCCTCGGTCATGTCCTTCTGGAGCTGGATGTGCAGGGCGTGGGCCTCGTCCCGGGTCTTCTGCGCCTCGTCGATCGCCCCGCGGATGCGGTCCTCCCGCTTCTTCAGCCCCTCGATCATCGGCCGCCAGGCGAGCTTGCTGAGCACCCACAGCAGCAGGCCGAAGACGACGAGCGTCCACAGGCCGAGGTCCGCGGCCAGGGAGAACAGTTTTTGCAGCGTGGGCTGCTCGTCCTTGCGCAGCTCGCCGACGTGGCCGTGTTCGATGGCGCTGAGCAGCTCCTCCTTGTCGGCGGGCTTACTTAGGTCGAACGTCTTCTCGGCGGCCTTGCCGGTGGTTGCGTCGTGGACGTCGGCCACGTACTTCGGCGGGGCGGCGTGCGCCGCTTCGCCGTGGCCCTTCTCCTGGGCGCGGGCGGCGCCCGCCAGAAGCAGGGCCAGGGACAGGGCCAACGACCGGGTCACGGTCCGGGACATGGCGGGCAACCCTCGCGGCCCGGCCCGCCGTCGCAGCGGGCCGGGCCGGGTGTGCGGGCGGATCAGGCGAAGAACAGAATGAGCAGGCAGACGATCAGGGCGAAGAACGTGGCCCCTTCGAGCAGGGCGGCGATGGTGATCATGCTGCCGCTGACCTGGCCGGCCACCTCCGGCTGCCGGGCCATGCTCTCCAGGGCGGAGCCCCCGATCCGGCCGAACCCCCAGCCGGCCCCGATGATGGCGATGCCGGCGCCGAGCCCCGCCATCCCCTTGCCGGTGAACGCCCCCGCCCCGGCCGGGGCCTGGGCGAACAGCATCGGGGCCGAGGTCAACAGGGCGGCAATGGCTGTCACCGCCAGGCGAGTCATTTTCATCGGTGTCCCTTTCTCCCTTGGCTACTCGTCGAAACACTCGGTGGTATGGTTCGCCGGGTGCGGGGCCGGGGGTGAGCCCGGCAGACCCGTCCGGATGGCCCGCGGTGTCGTTTGCGGCTGTCTTAGGACCTAGTGTTGTGGATGCAAGGCCGTCCCCAGGAACAACGCCGTCAGATAGGTGAAGATGAACGCCTGGAGGAACGCGACGAAGATCTCCAGCAGGCTCAGCGCCACGACCATCGCCACGCTGCCGACGGAGATGACGCCCAGCAGCGACCAGTGGACGTGCCTGGCCATGACAATGAACGTCAGGATGAACGCCAGCACCAGGTGGCCGGCGAACAGGTTGGCGAACAACCGGACGGCCAGCACGAACGCCTTGATGAAGTGCCCGAACACCTCGATGGCGACGATCATGACGGCGATCACCGGCCCCATGCCGAACGGGGCCTCGACGTGCGGGTAGTGGGCCCTGGCGTAGTGGCCGAACCCCATCTTGACGATGGCGGCCCCGTGGATGACCACGAAGGCGACGACGGCCAGCGCCCCGGTGACGGCGAAGCTGGCCGTCGGCGACCCGAGGAACGGGATGATGCCGAGCAGGTTGCAGAACAACACGAACAGGAACACCGTCCAGAGCAGCGGCACGAACGTGTCGGCGTCGTGGTCGCCGACGGCCGGCTTGGCCACCCGCTCGCGGATGAACGTCAGCAGGCTCTCGAAGGCGTTGGCGAACCACCCGCGGGGCGGCTCCCCGGACTGCGCCCGCTTGGCCATCGGGATGAAGATTGCCAGGATCAGGCCGGCGGCGACCAGCTCCAGGACCATGAACTTCGTCAACCCGAACGGCAGGTGGATCGACCAGCCGAGCGACTCGAAGATGTCGATCCGGTGCGAGTCGACGACGTGGTCGAAGGCGTCAGCCAGGAGCATCGGTGGCACGGTCTCCGGGGCGGCGGACGAGGGCGGCCGTCCGCAGGGCCAACATCACCTGATACAGCACCAGCAGGGCCAGCCAGAACCCCACCCCCAGGCCCGGGCCCCAGCGGCGGTAGAGGCCGGCCCCCGCGCCGAGCGTCCAGGCCAGGCGGAACAGGATGTCGCCGGTGTGAAGCAATCCCCAACCACCGCCGATTCTAGGGCCGGCGGCCCGGTCGGCAACCCGCCGCGACCACGCCGGGAACACCAACGGTACCAGGCAGACCAGCCAGGCTACACCCGACCCGCACAACCCGCGCGACCCGTCCGCGGCGGCCAGGACGGCGGCCAGGACCGCGCCGGCGGCGGCGTACCAGGCCAGGGCCCGCCAAACGGTCATTTCGGCCCCGGCCGGTTGAGGACGACGAGGTGGTAGACGCCGCCGACGAACCCGAGCACCGCCCCGACGATCATGAAGACGGCTTTCGTGCCCAGCCAGTAATCCAGGGCGGCCCCGAGGCCGATCGGGGCGGCCATCTCCAGGCCCACTTGGCTGATGGTCATCAGCCGGGCCATCGTCCGCTCGGGGGACTGCTCGGGCACGGGGCACCTGCGGGCAGGGTGGGGCCGGTTCTCGCGGGGGCAACGATAGGGCCGGCCGGGCGAACGTCAACGGCGCGGGTCGGACGGGTTGCGCCACCTAACCCGTTACCCCGCTGCGGGAATTTACGTTGACACTGGCCGGTCCATTCGGTAGCATAACCCGCAGATTCGGGGGCCATCGGCACTTACTGCCACCAGCGTCAGTGATCTGGACGCACCGGGGTGATTTTACCCCGGCCGGAGAGACTCCGCGCAGTTCGCCGCCGGTCAACGTGACCTCGGGTACCAGCGCGTAGGCAATCCTGCCCCGACGGCAAGGTTTGCCTTTTTTGTTGGCGGGCGTTCACACACCGGGCACGGTTGCCCTCCCGCCCGCCGCCGGTTGGCCCTACTATCCCGTGCGGGAGCGCCCCACGCCCGCCGGGTATGCCCGCCCTCGGGCCCACGCCTCGGAACGGACTCTCCGGGAGCCAAACCCCACGGACGGACCGCCTCGGTCCACGACAGTCGCGCCTGCGATTCGCCCAGGCGCCGGGAGTCCTCGCGTTATGACGAGCGATCCGCTGCAGATTCGGTCCAAGAAACAGCTCGCCGACCTGGCCCGGAAAAAGGGCGTCACCGGCTGGCAATCCATGCGGAAAGAGGAACTGGTCAAGGCCCTGGGTCGAATCCGGGCGAAACAGAGCCGGCAGAAGGCAGCCGCCCAGGCCGCGGCGAAGCCGGCGACGAACGGCAAACACACCACCAACGGCAAGCACTCGACCAACGGCAAGCACTCCACCAACGGCACCCACGCCAAGCCGGCCGCCCGCCCGCAGCGGGCCGCCGCCCGGGCCACGTCCAACGGGGCCGTCCCCGCCAAGCTGGCCGACCGGGCCAAGATCGACGTCGCCCCGCCGGCCGCCGCCCCCAAGTCGCCCAAGGACCTGTCCACCGGCTGCGGCAAGGACCGGATCGTGGTCATGGTCCGCGACCCGTACTGGCTGCACGCCTACTGGGAGCTGACCCACCAGGCGGTACAGCGGGCCGAGGCCGCCCTGGGCCAGGACTGGCACGGCTCGAAGCCGATCCTGCGGCTGTTCGACGTCAGCTCGCAGGAGACGACGGCCACCTCGGAGACGCCCGTCCGGGACGTCGAAATCCACGGCGGGTGCAACAACTGGTATCTGGAGGTGAACAGCCCGCCGCGGTCGTTCCGGGTGGACATCGGGTACGTGTCCCGGCGGGGCCAGTTCTTCGTCCTGGCCCGGTCGAACGTCGTCAGCACGCCGAAGGCCGGCGTCAGCGACCAGCTCGACGACAATTGGTCCGATCTGGACCGGTCGTCGGCCGACCGCATCCTGTCAATGTCCAGCGGGTTCGACGCGACGCACGCGGCCAACACGCTGGAGCTCAAGGAGCTGTTCGAGGAGCGGCTCCGCCGACCGCTCGGGGCCCCGGCCGTGACCGGGTACGGCTCCGGCGCGCTGATGCCGGGCAAGGTGAAGAAGTTCTGGTTCCAGCTCGATGCGGAGCTGATCGTCTACGGGGCGACCGAGCCGAACGCCCGGGTGACGCTCCAGGGCGAGCCGGTGAAACTCCGGCCGGACGGCACGTTCACCATGCGGTTCAGCCTGCCGGACGGGCGGCAGATCATCCCGGCGGTGGCGTCCAGCGCCGACGGCGTCGAGGAACGGACGGTCGTGCTGGCGGTCGAGCGGAACACCAAGGCGCTCGAGCCGATGATCCACGACATGAACGAAGGCGGGTAAGAGATTAACCACAGATGCACACAGATACACACAGATGGAAGAAGAGGAATTGGTCCTCTTTCCATCTGTGTGTATCTGTGTGCATCTGTGGTTAATTCGCTTTGATTCCTGATGAACCGCCGCGACTTTTTTCAGGTTCGCACCGCCGCCGGTCGCGCCGCCGCCGACCCGTCGCCCGAGATCACCCTGCTCCGCTTCGCCCGCTCGGCGATGGCGACCGTCTTCGAAGTGCTCGTCCCCTGGGGCACGCCGGCCGCTGAAACCGCGGCCGCCGACGCCCTCGACCACATCGACCGCCTCGAAGCCCAGCTCACCGTCTACCGTGACACCAGCGAGGTCAGCCGCCTGAACCGCCTCGCCGGCCGCGCCCCGGTGCCGGTCGAGCCCGGCCTGTTCGACCTGCTCGCGCTGGCCGCCCGGATCACCGCGGAGACCGGCGGTGCGTTCGACGTCACGGCCGGCCCGCTCATCAAGGCGTGGGGCTTCTTCCACCGCCAGGGCCGCGTTCCGGACGACGCCGAGCTGGCCGACGCCATGGCCCGCGTCGGCACGAGGCACGTCGCCCTCGATCCTGAGCGGCGATCGGTCCGCTACCTCCGCGACGGCGTCGAAATCAACCTCGGCTCGATCGGTAAGGGCTACGCCCTGGACCGCGTCGGCGAGTTGCTCCGCCGCAAGCACGGCGTCACCGCCGGCCTGCTCAACGGCGGCAACAGCAGCGTCCTGGCAATCGGCACGCCGCCAAACGACCCACGGGGCTGGACCGTCGGCCTGCGGGACCCGGCCAAGCCTGAGGAGCGGCTGGCGATCGTCCGCCTGCGGGACCGGGCAATGGCCACGTCCGCCGCCACCTACCAACACTTCGCCTACAATGATCGCAAGCTCGGGCATCTGCTCGACCCCCGCACCGGCCGGCCGGCGGCGGGCGTGGCGATGGCCACCGCGTTCGCCCCGACGGCCGCCGGGGCCGACGCCCTGGCGACCGCCTTCTACGTCCTGGGCCCGGAGGCGACCCGCCGCTACTGTGCCGCGCACCCCGAGGTCGCGGCGGTCGTACTGGTGGATGAGCCGGGCGCCGAACTGGAAGCCGTCAACCTGCCGCCGGGCGACCTGACCCCGGCCCCCGCCCGGATCGCCACCGACGTCTCCCCCTGGGACCTGGCATGATACGGATCACCGGCCTGGCTGCGTTCTTCCTCGTCGCGTTGCGGCTGGCGATCGGCTGGCACTTCCTGGCCGAAGGCGTCCACAAGATTGACACGCACCGCGAGGGCAAGACGAGCTGGAACACGCCCTGGACCGGCGCGGGCTTCTTCCGCGAAGGGGTCGGGCCGGCCGCCCCGTTTGCCCGCCGCGTCCTGCACCTGGACGACGACGACGACTTGGCCCGCCTCAAGGCCGAGGAGCACCGCCTGCCGGCCGCGGTCAATGCCGAGTGGGACGAGGACTTCGCCCGGTTCGCCGCCCACTACGACCTGACCGAGGAGCAGAAGCGCGAGGCCGCGGCGAAACTGAGCGAGGCGAAGCAGGCGACCGCCAACTGGCTGGCCGGCGACGTGCCGACGGAGGTCAAGAAGGTCGTTGCCTGGGGGACGGAGACGGTCCAGCAGACGGTGCGGCAGCGGCTGGCCGAGTACGAGGCCAAGGCCAAGGAGGCGGCCGACGCCCTCGCCCGCCGGCTGCCGGCGTTCAACCGCGACGTCGAAAAAGCCCGCCTTCGCACGCTCAAGGCCGACGCCAGCCGGGTGCTGACCGACCTGCTCAACGACTTGGCCGGCCACACGGCCGAGATGAAGAAGTCGATCGGGGAGGTGTTGACGGCGGAGCAGCGGCAGAAGGGGCCGGTGCCCGACGCGCCGGCCCGCAAGCCGATCGACTGGCTCGACCAGGCGACCATGTGGGGCCACACGGTCCTCGGCGCGTGCCTGCTGCTGGGCCTGTTTAGCCGGCTGTCGAGTTTCCTGCTAGCGCTGTTCCTCCTCGGCGTCAACCTGGTCGCCCCGGCGTTGCCGTACGCCCCGACGCCGCCCGGGGCGGTCGGGTTCTACATCTTCGTCAACCTGTACGTGATCGAGCTGATCGCGCTGTTGGCTCTGGCGAGCATGCCGACCGGGCGGTGGTTCGGCATCGACGCGCTGCTGTACGCCATCTTCCACGGCCCCCGACGGGTGCGGCCGGCGGTCGCCGACGTGCCGCCGCCGCGAGTTGCCCGTGCCGGCCGTTGACATTCAGGTCCGAGCCCGAGCGCCAGCGAGGAATCCTCACTGGCGCTCGGG
>DASXAN010001263.1:0-6267 GCA_036406755.1 Gemmataceae bacterium | reverse complement strand
GACCGCACGCCCCGGCTGTCCCAGCCAGACCCGAAGGTGGTCGAGGCGTTGGCCAAGTTCCGCGCCGCGGCGAAGGTCCCGCCGACCGTTAACCCGCCCCTGCCGGAGACGACGTTCACCGCCCTGTCGTTCATGAACTGCGAGAAGTACCCGCCGTCGCTCGATTATCTGCTCATGACGCTCGGGCCGGCGCTCTTGCTGTTGGCCGCCGCCGACCGACCACTCGGGCCACTGGGCCGGGTGTTCGTGACCTTCGGGCGGGTGCCGCTGTTCTACTACCTACTGCACATCGCGCTGATCGTGCCGGCCGCCTACGTCTTCTACCTGGTCGGGCACTCCCTCGGCGTCTACGGCTCGGCCGCCCACGTCATCGCGGCGGGCGGGCTCAACGTGCCGCTCTGGGGCGTCTATCCGATCTGGTTGGTCGTCATCGTCATCCTGTACCTCCCCTGCCGCTGGTACGCCGACCTCAAGCGCCGCTCCCGCAACCCGCTGCTGAGCTACCTGTGAGAGTCCCGCATGGCGCTGTTCGACTCCGACTTCTTGAAGAAGCTGGAATACCTGTCGCTCGTCTCCAAGCGGGTGTTCCGCGGGTCGATCCTGGCCCAACGGCGGACGATGCAGCTCGGCGGCGGCATCGAGTTCGCCGACCACCGCGAGTACACGCCCGGCGACGACTTCCGCTACCTCGATTGGAACCTCTACGCCCGCCACGAGGAACTGCTGCTCAAGCGCTTTCAGGAGGAGGAAGACCTCCACGTCTACCTACTTCTGGACTGCTCGCGGAGCATGGCATTCGGGTCGCCGCCGAAGTTCGACTTTGCTCGGCAGGTGACGGCCGCGCTGGCGTACATCGCGCTCGCCGACCTGGACCGGGTCGCCGTCGTCGCCTTCGCCGACGACATCGTGGACGACTTCCCGCTGGCCCGCGGCAAGGGCCGCATCCTGGCGCTGTTGAAGTTCCTGGAAAACCTGCCGGCCCGCGGCAGCGAGACCGACCTGGCCCGCGTGGCGACCGGGTTCGTCCACCGCAACCAGCGGCGGGGGCTGGCGCTGGTGGTCAGCGACCTGTACGACCCGAACGGGTTCGACCGCGGCCTGGACCTGCTCCGTCACCACCGCTACGAGCCGCACGTCATCCAGGTCCACGACCGGCTGGAGGCCGAGCCGCGGAACATGCTCGGCGACCTGGAACTGTTCGACATTGAGACGGAGTCGGCCCGGAAGGTGACGGTGACGGAGCGGAACCTGCGGCAGTACCGCAAGCTGTTCGGCGAGTTCCAGGAGCGGGTGAAGGCGTATTGCAGCAAGTACGGCCTCGGCTGCACGCGGACCACGACGGACATCCCGTTCGACGAATTGATCCTGAAGATGATGCGCGTTGCAGGGGCCGTCCGATGAACCTAGCCAACCCGTCGGCACTCTTGTGGGCCTTACTCGCGGTCCCCGTTATCGTCTTCTACATCCTCAAACTCCGCCTGCGGCGGGTGCCGGTGTCTACCGTCATCTTCTGGCGGCAAATCTTCGAGGAGAAGAAGCCCCGGTCCATCTGGCAGCGACTGCGGCACCTGATTTCCCTATTCGTCCAGCTGGCCCTGTTGTTGCTACTCGTCGGGGCACTGACCGAGCCGTTCCTCGCCCGGGAGGCGAATGAGGCGAAGCGCGTCGTGCTGGTCATCGACAACTCCGCCAGCATGAACGCGACGGACGTGGCCCCGAGCCGGCTGGACCGGGCGAAGGACGCGGCCTTGCGCGAAGTCGCCCGGCTGCGGGACCGGGACGAAATGGCGGTCGTCGTCGCCGGCACGCAGCCGCAGGTCGTCTGCGGCCTGACCGGCCACCAGCGGACGCTCCGCGAGGCCGTCGCCGCCGTCGCCGGCACCGACGGGCCGACGAAGCTGGCCGACGCCGTCGCCCTGGCCCGCCGGCTGATCGCCGACCAGGCCGAGGATCGCAAGCGGGGCCAGGTCGTCGTCTGCACCGACGGCTGCGCCGAAGGCGCGGACAAATTGGCCGCGGCCGAGGACGTGAAACTCCTGACCGTCGGCGGCCGGGCGGGGAACGTGGGAATCACGCAGTTTCAGGTCCGCCGCAGCCTGACCGACCCGACCGGCTACGAAATCCTCGCCGAGGTGACGAACTTCTCCGACGAGCCGGTGAAATGTCGGTTCGAGCTGGATCTGAACGGCGACGTGGTGGACGTGGTGCCACTCGATCTGGCCGCCCACGACCCGAAGTCGGCGGAGAAGAAGCACGTTTGGAGCCAAGTGATCGAGAAGGTGTCAGCCGAGGGCGGCCGGCTGACAGCCACGGTCAACCACCCGGACGCGCTGCCGGCCGACAACACGGCGGTAGCGCTGCTGCCGAAGCGCGAGTTCGTGCCGGTGCTCCTGGTCAGCGAAGGCGGCAACCTGTTCCTCGAAAAGGTGCTGGAGGCCAACCCGCTCGTGCAACTCCAGACGGCGAAGAAACGGCTGGCGTCGGTGCCCGCCGGGACGGTCGTGGTTTACCACAAGCAGGCACCGAACCCGCTGCCGCCGGGCCCGGCGTTCGTCATCGACCCCGCCGGCAATTGCGAGTTGTGGACGGTCGGCGACAAGCTCCAGAATCCGATCGTCACGCAGCAGGACAAGGACTCGCCGCTGATGGCCCACGTCCGGCTGGACAACGTGCTCATGCCGGAGGCGCGGAAGCTGTCATTCCCGGCGGACCGCAAGCCGGCCGTGCTGGCCGCGGCCCTGACCGGCGAGCCGCTGTACTGCGCCTGGGACCGGCCGGAGGGCAAGGTGTTGGCGCTGACGGTGAACCTGGACCAGGGCGACCTGCCGCTGCGGACGGCGTTCCCGATCCTGGCGGGCAACGCCCTGGCGTGGTTCGCCGGCGGCCGGGGTGAACTGCGCGAGTCGCTGGCGACCGGTGCGACGACCGACGTGGCGCTGCCGTCATCGGGCGGCACGTTCGTGCTGCGGGCGCCGGACGGCGGCACGCGGCCGCTGCCGGCCGGCGTGACGAAGGCGACCGTCGGCCCGCTGGACAGGGTCGGCGTCTGGGCCGTGATCCCGGAGGGGCCGGACGCGGTTCCGGTGCAGGAGATCGCCTGCAACCTGGCAAACGCGGCCGAGAGCGACCTGCGGCCGCCGGAGGGGTTGCCGGCGCCGGCGGAGGCTGGCGGCGCCGCGGCCGGTTTGCTCGGACGGCCCGTGTGGTACTACCTGGTCGCCCTGGCCTGGGTTTTGGCCGCGACGGAGTGGTATTTGTACCAGCGGCGATGGATCAGTTAGCCCGGTGACGGGCGCATGGGGCGACCGGCCATGTCGTTTCAGTGGATGCCGCTCGAACTGACCCACCCCTACGGCTTGCTCGGCCTCCTGGCCCTGCCCGTCCTGCTCTGGTACTTCCTCCGCGGCCTGACCGACTTTGCCCGCTGGCAGCGGGCCGCGTCTCTGACCGCCCGCGCGGCCGTCGTCCTGCTCCTCGTCCTGGCCCTGGCCGGGCTGACGCTGTTGCGGCCGACGTGGGAGCAGTTCGTCGTCTTCGTCGTGGACGAGAGCCTGTCCGTCGGCGACGACGCCAAGAAGGCCGTGGACGCTTACCTGCAACGGGCGGCGGCTGCGGCCGGGCCGAACCGCGTCGCCTACCTCGCTTTTGCCTCCGAGCCCGGGCTGGTCCACGCCGACCGCGGCAAGTCCTCGCCGCAGCTCGACCGCAAGGGGACGAACATCGCCGCCGCCCTGGAGGTCGCCGCGGCCGCGATTCCGCCCGACTACGTGCCGCACATCGTCGTCCTCAGCGACGGCAACCAGACCACCGGCGATGCCCTCAAGACTGCCCTCCGAGTCAGCGCCCCGGCCGCCGGCGCTCGGGCCGGCATTCCGATCTCGACCGTCCCGCTCGGCACGCGGACGGAGCCGGAGGTGCAGGTGTCGGCCGTCAACGTCCCCGCCCAGGTCCGCGAGGGTGAGCCGTTCTACGTCGAGGTCGTCGTGGACTCCAACCACGACGACGAGGGCACGGTCGAAGTCTACCGGGGGGCGCACAAGGTCGTCAGCGAGAAGGTGAAGGTGAAGAAGGGGGAGACGAAGTTCCGCTTCCGCCAGACGGTCACCGGGGAAAAACTGGCCCAGTACACGGCCCGTGTTTCCGGGTTCCACGACTACTTGCAGGACAACAACGCCGCCTCCGGGCTGGTGTTTTCGACCGGCAAGCCGCGGGTGCTGCTGATCGAGAACGACCGCAAGCACGCCCAGAACCTGAGCTGGGCCCTGGAGCAGGAGGGCATCCAGGTGGACGTCAGGCCCAACAAGGGCGTGCCGGACGCGCTCGCCGACCTGCAGAACTACGAGCTGTTGATCCTGTCCAACGTCCCGGCCACGGACATGAGCACCCGGCAGATGGAGGTCGTGCGGACGTACGTGCAGGACCTCGGTGGCGGCCTCATCATGATCGGCGGCGACCAGTCGTTCGGCCTCGGCGGGTACTACAAGACGACCATCGAAGAAATCCTCCCCGTCCGCAGCGACTTCGAAAAGGAGAAGGAGAAGCCGAGCCTGGCGATGGTGCTGGTGATCGACAAATCCGGGTCGATGGGCGGGCAGAAGATGGAGCTGGCCAAGGACGCGGCCAAGGGCGCCGTCGAGCTGCTCGGGCCGAACGACAAGGTCGGCGTGATCGCGTTCGAGGGGGAGACGTACTGGGTGTGCGAGGTCCAGCCGGCGTCGAACAAGAACTACATCCTCGACAAGATCGCGGGCATCGAGGCCGGCGGCGGGACGGTCATGGCGCCGGCGATGGAGGCCGCCTACGACGCCCTGCGGGACACGGTCGCCAAGCTCAAGCACGTCATCATCCTGACCGACGGCATCTCCGAGCCGGGGCCGTTCGAGGAGATCAGCCAGAACATGGCCACCGCCCGCATCACCTGCTCGACCGTCGGCGTCAGCACCAACGGCGAGGAGGTGGACGAGAAGCTGCTCCAGGAGATCGCGAAAATCGCCAACGGCCGGTACTACTACACCGACGACCCGTCCAACGTGCCCCAGATCTTCGCCAAGGAGACGGTGGCGGCGTCCAAGTCGGCGATCAACGAGCAGCCGTTCCTGCCGCAGGTCGTCCGGCCGACGCCGGTGCTGAGCGAGATCGACTTCGCCAACGCCCCGTTCCTGCTCGGGTACGTGACCACGCGGCCGAAGCCGACGAGCGAGCTGGTCCTGGCCACGGAGAAGGGCGACCCGCTGTTGGCGTGGTGGCGGTACGGGCTGGGGATGACGGTCGCGTTCACGTCCGACGCCAAGAGCCGGTGGGCGGCCGAGTGGGTGTCGTGGCCGGGGTACAGCAAGTTCTGGGCGCAGGTCGTCCGCCACGCCATGCGAAAGAGCGAGACGAAGGGAGCCGTCGTCGAGGTGGCACAGCACGACGGCCGGGCGACGGTGACGCTCGACGCCGTGGACGCCCGTGGTCGGTTCCTCAACCGGGCCGACACCGAGCTGACGCTGATCGACCCGCAGCTCGGGCAGAAGAAGGTGGCGATGCAACAGACCGCCCCAGGCCGGTACACGGCGACGATCGACACGCCGGCCGCCGGGGCGTACCACGTGGAACTGTCGCAGAAGCTCAACGGCCAGCCGTTGATGCAGCAGTCGCGGGGACTCGTCGTCGGCTACTCCGAGGAGTTGCGGCTGCGACCGACGAATGAGGAGTTATTGCGGTCACTGGCGCGGTCTTCCGGCGGGATGTACGAGCCGACGCCGGAGCAGGTGTTTACCAGCCCGGAGCGGACGGCTCCGCGGCCGACGCCACTTTGGCCGTTCCTGGTGGCGGCGGCGGCGGTGATCTTCCTGGCGGACGTGGCGCTGCGGCGGATCGACTTCCAACTGCTGTTCGGCCGGCGGGCGGTCGGGACGGCCTTCGCGCCGGTGCGGCGGTAAGCCGCTTGCGGCTATGCGACCGGTCGCATAGCCGCAAGCGGCGTCCCTGACGGGGGCAAGCGCATGCGCGTTCGAGTTTTCACACTCACCCTTCTCATCGCGTTCGCCGCCACCGCCGCCGAGCCGAACCTGCACCCGCCGCCGCCCGCGCCTTTGCCCCCCGAAAGGCTCGAAGCCGGCATCCGCCGTGGCGTCGAATACCTGCTCCGCACCCAGAAGCCGGACGGCCATTGGGGCGGCCCGCAGTGGACCGGCGGCGTGGACCGTGACCCCGTCCCCGGCGCCCACGACTCCTTCACCGTCGGCACGACCGCCCTGTGCGTCGAGGCGCTGTTGGCCGTCG
>DASXAN010001262.1:0-3452 GCA_036406755.1 Gemmataceae bacterium | reverse complement strand
TGCCGGCGGAACCGGGTGGCGGCGGCGATCATCGGTGCGCTGGCGGTGTACGCGGTGATCGTGTCGGCGGTCGCCATTTGGCGCCGTTAAGCGGGGAGCCGGAGGCGACCGCGCGAGACCTCGCGCGGTCGCCTCCGGCTCCCCGCTCAACGAGGTTTCCGGAAGTTACCCCGCCGCCGCCGTCTCGTAGACGACCTTCCCCGCCGCGTCCACGACCCGCACGACGTGCTCCCCGGCCGGCAGCATCAGCACCGGCGCCGGGTCGGCCGCCGCGTACTCGACCTGATCCACGGGGATCGCCACGTTCACGTCCTCGCCCTTGCGGAACGCCTGCACCAACAGCGACCCGCCCGCCGGGGCCGCCGGTAGGCCCGGCACCGCCACCGCCTTGCGGTCGGCGATCGTCCGCAGCCACGTCGGCCGGCCGCGGTCGTATTCGTCGCGGGGGTGGAACACCGTCACGTCGAAGGCGCCCCGGTCCCGCGGCGGGACGTAGTACTTCTCGGCCTTGGCGTCGAACAGCACCCACGGCCGGTCGGACACCTTCTTCTTGTCGTAGGCCAGCCGGTAGGCCGGGTGCTCGAACTCGCGCTTGGAGTGCTCCATCACCTCCGCCTGGTCCACCGTCAGCGGGTCGATGCCGGTCGCCTTCTTGAACCGGGCCGCCATCCACTCGATCGGGTTCTGCTCACTCGCCGGGGCCTTGCGGACGTGGTAGTAGCCGGCGTGCACGACCACCTTCGCCTTCGGGTCGTTCTTGAAGATGCGGTCGATCAGGTTCTTCGCCTCGCCCTCCTCCCGCTCGGCGACCTGCTTCATCCGGCCCTCGTCGGTGGTCGGGGGCGTCGGCGGGGTGGCCCAGCGGTGCTCGTAGGCGACCGGCGTGAACCCGAGCCGGCAGGCGGTGCGGACCAGCTCGCCGAACGCCGGCTCGGCCGTGTAGTAGCCGGTGTCCAGCGTCGGGTAGCCGCGCTTCGCCAGCGGGGTCATGTCGTCGCGGCCGGGGCCGAACCCCGACCCGAACGTCTCGGCGGCGAAGTAGGTGAACCCCTTCTTCCGCAGCCCCTCCAGGAGCCGGGCGGCGAACGCCCGGTGCCGCGGGGCGTGGTGGGCCTCGTTGATCATCACGACCTGGTGCTTGTCGGCCAGGGCGAGGATCGCGTCGGCGGCATCGCGCGGCTCGTAGGGGTCGAGGGCGTCGGTGTTCTTGGCCGCCGGGATCTCGGGCCGGCCGATGTCCATGAGAGCCATCGCCTCGCGGTCGCGGCCGACGAACGACTCCTCGGCCGCCAGCGCCTGGTTCAGCATGGCCCCGCCGGGCGCCTTCATCATGCCCCGCAACCACACAACCCGGGCGAGGTAGCGGGACGTGTCGTCGAGCTTGGGCATGCCAGACAGGTTCGGCCGGACCGGCCCGGGCGCCTTCGGGGCGGGCTTGTCGTCCGCCGCGGCGATGGCGGCGACAAGTAGGGCGAGCGCACAGCCGCAGTATGGGTGGGTCATGGGTCAGTCCTCGGAGGCACGTGGATTCGTGGCAATATGACCTAAGTTCTTAGGTGATGCTCGTCCGTCCGTCAACAGCGAGCGGCGGGGTTTATCCCCGCCGTCTTCAAGCACGGCGGGGATAAACCCCGCTTGCCAGGGATTACGCGGCCTGCTTCTGCAGGAATGCCAAGACGGCCGACTCCTCCGGCCGCAGCTCGACCGTCACGTTCACCTCCGCCGACACCGTCAGCCGCAGCCCCGCCAGGCCGCCGGCGAGGTAGCCATCCAGCACCGCCGGGTGGACGTAGCATTTGCGGCAGACGGCGACGGTGTTGCCCAGCCGGTCGGCCACCGCGCGGATGGCGGCCACCACGTTCCGCTTCGCCTCCCGGACCGACGCGGCCTTCTCCTGGGCGCTCAGTTCGCACGCCGCCAGCACCGTCCCCGCCCAGGTGCGGAAGTCCTTGGCCGTGAACTCCTGGCCGGTGATCTCCCGCAGGTAGTCGTTGACGTCCGCGGAGCCGACGTCGTGCACGGCCCCGTCGTCGCCGACGTACTGGAACAACTCCTGGCCCGGCAACTCCTGGCTGCCGCGGACGATCTTCGCCAGCCGCCGGTCCTGCAGCTCGACCGCGTGCCGCACCCCGCTCTTGCCGCGGAAGCTGAACCGCACCGTCGAGCCGTCGATCGTGGCGTGCCGGTCACGGAGGGTGGTCAGGCCGTAGGAGTGGTTCGACTTGGCATACTCGTCGTTGCCGATGCGGATGTGCGTCAGCTCCAGGAGGCGAACGACTGCGGCCAGCACCTTCTCGCGCGGCAGGCCGGGCAGCTTCAGGTGCTTTTCCGTCCTGGCGCGGATGGTCGGCAGGGCCCGGCCGAAGGCGATCATGCGGTCGTACTTGGTGCCGTCGCGGACCTCGCGCCAGCGGGGGTGGTAGCGGTACTGCTTGCGGCCGCGGGCGTCCCGGCCGGTGGCCTGCAGGTGGCCGTTGTCCTTCGGACAGATCCAAACGTCCGTCCACGCCGGCGGGACGGCCAGCGAGCGGATGCGGGCCAGCGTCTCGTCGTCCCGGACCGGCTTGCCGTCGGGGCCGACGTAGCGGAAGCCGGAGCCGGAGCGGACGCGGCGGATGCCGGGGGAGTCGTCACTAACGTAGCGGAGCCCGGCCTGCTTGGCGGACTCGGCCGGATCGACGGCGACGGGCGGGGCACGTCTCATGGGCGAGCACGGGGCAAATCGTGCGCCGCGGAACGGCCGCAACCCATTGCCCGGCGGCCGCCGCGCGGGTACATTCGCCTGTGCCACGGGCGGGCCGCGGTGCGGCCAGCCGGCACGACCGCTCCCCCTGCCGCCGAGGGCTGGCCGCCATGCCGAGCACCCGGATCGGTTTCGTCGGGCTGGCCGTCGCCCTGGTCGCGGCGGGGCCGGCCGCGGGCCAGCTCTACATCCCGCCGACGGCCGGCGACTTCTCGCTATTCGCCGACGGCGACCTGGCCGGCCAGAACGGCTGGGTGGCGGCGACCACGGCCCCGACCGGCGTCCAGATCAGCGGCGGCCGGGCCGTGGTCCAGGCCGCGACCGCCACGCCTCCGGGCGCCCGGTACCCGTTCGCGGCGACCGTCCCGGCGGCCGCGGGCACGTCGTACTACGTCGGGCTGACCCTGCGGGTGACGCAGTCCGACGCGGTGTCGCAACTGGGGGCGGACATCCTCGGCGCCAAGACCGCGGCCGGCCCGGACGGCTTGCGGCTCGCCGTTCAGGGGACGTCGCCCGGCCAGTATCGCCTGCTCGTCACGGGGGGCCCCACGCCCCCGCCCACCAACACGTACAACTATTTCTTCGCCAACGTCTCGCACCCCGTCGGGCAGTCGGTGCGGCTCATCCTGGCCTACGACTTCCGCGGCGGCGCGCAGGACGACGGCTACACCCTGTACGTCGACCCCACGTCGCCGAACCGCGCCAGATC
>DASXAN010001261.1:0-3569 GCA_036406755.1 Gemmataceae bacterium | reverse complement strand
CCCACCGACCACGACGAGGTAACGGATGAACGTACTCGAGAAGGCCGACCCGCAGGTCTGGCAGGCGATCGCCGACGAGCGCCGGCGGCAGCAGCAGGGGCTGGAGATGATCGCCTCCGAGAACTACACCAGCCCGGCCGTCATGGCCGCCCAGGGGTCGTGCCTGACCAACAAGTACGCCGAGGGCCACCCCGGCCGGCGGTACTACGGCGGGTGCGAGTTCGTGGACGCGGCCGAGCGGCTGGCCATCGACCGGGCGCTGAAACTGTTCGGGGCCGAGCGGGCCAACGTCCAGCCGCACTCCGGGGCGCAGGCGAACATGGCCGTGTTCCTCGCCTGCCTCCAGCCGGGCGACACCATCCTGACCATGGACCTGGCCCACGGCGGCCACCTGACCCACGGCATGCGGCTGAACTTCTCCGGCAAGTTCTACACCGTCGCCCACTACGGCGTCACCAGGGACGCCGAGCGGATCGACTACGACCGGCTGGCCGCCGTGGCCCGCGAGCACAAGCCGAAACTGATCCTGGCCGGGGCCAGCGCCTACCCGCGGTTCATCGAGTTCGACAGGTTCGCCGAGGTGGCCCGCGAGGTCGGGGCGGTGTTGATGGTGGACATGGCCCACGTCTCCGGCCTGGTGGCGGCGAAGCTGCACCCGGACCCGGTGCCGGTGGCCGACTTCGTCTCCTCGACCACGCACAAGACGCTCCGCGGCCCCCGCAGCGGGTTCGTGCTCTGCAAGGAGGCGTGGATCCAGAAGCTGAACTCGGCCGTGTTCCCCGGCATCCAGGGCGGGCCGCTCATGCACGTCGTCGCCGCCAAGGCGGTCGCCTTCGCCGAGGCCTTGCAGCCGAGCTTCCGTGACTACATCGCCCAGGTCATTGCCAACGCCAAGACCGTCGCGGAGGAGCTGGCCCGGACCGGGTTCCGCATCGTCAGCGGCGGCACCGACAACCACATGCTGCTGGTGGACGTGGCCAGCCGCGGCGTGACCGGCAAGGCGGCCGAGCAGGCCCTGGACGCGGCCGGCATCACGGTCAACAAGAACATGATCCCATTCGACACCCGACCGCCGCTGGACCCGAGCGGCGTCCGCATCGGCACGCCGGCGCTGACGACGCGGGGCATGAAAGAAGCCGAGCTGCGGCGGGTGGCGGGGTGGATCGCCGAGGTGCTGGCGGCCCCGGACGACGCCGGCGTGCGGGAGCGTGTGCGCGGCCGGGTGCGGGAGTTGTGCCAGCAGTTCCCCGCGCCGGCGGAGGAGTGCCTTTGACTACTTCGCCGCGAACGAAGCGAGCACCCGGCTGATGGATACAGATGGAAGTTTGGCTGATCGCGTCGCACCCTTGCGCACAACCGCTTGCTACCTGTCTCCAGCTGTTGCCCGATTGTCACGAAGGTAGAGCTTGCCGCCAGAATAGTCGATTACAGCCGAATGCTCTTTAAGAAAGTCGCCTCCCAGGACGCCATCGACGGGCGGGTCATCGAAATACGTCGTGACAATTTGGTTGATGGCTGAGCAGTCACGTGTGCCCACCAATGGTAGTCTCGTCTTGATTGGCCCAATGTCGATGCTCTTAACCTCGCACGTCGCTGCGGCTCCGCCTGCTTTCGCCGATACCCCATTTGTCAGGTCGCGCCATTCAAGTCCCAGTGCCTTTGTCCGCTGGGGGTCCAGGTGAGTCTGTGGAGCACCGGTATCCAAGATGAGCAGCAGGTCCGTCTTCCCGATGCGAGCCGAGACGCAAACGTACCCTGACCGAAGGCGCTTAAGTGGACTACAGGAGTACCCGTGATTTTCGAGTATGGCTCCAAGATTGAAGGGCCTATCCCGATCGCCCGCCCAAGACGATCCATGATTTCCAAACCAACCAACGGAAAGGAGCACCAAGAGACTGCGTGTGAAGGCCGAGACCTTTGCCACAGTACCGGCCCTCCAAGTCCGCACGCGGAAGCGCAATAACTGCCTCGGCGCCCGCTCTGCTCCGGTGAACCCGTTAGCGCGGGAGCACGAACCCGACCCCGTCCCAGCCGTCGTCGCGGACGAACAGCAGCACCCCCGCCGGGCCGACCAGCCGACTGACGCGGTCATACGCCGGCAGCTTGCGGCCGTCCAGCGTCCAGACGGTGTTCGCCGCCGGGTTCTTCGGCACCAGCGCCGCCAGGCCGATGCCATAAATCGAGGTCGCCTCGTCGAGCTTGCCATTTCGCCACTGGTCGTAGGTGAGCCGGAAGTCCTCCGCCGGCCGGGCGAACAGGCGGGCACACGCCGATCCGCCTCCGAGCCGGTCGAACTGCCGGCAGACGCGCTGGTAGTCCGGCTGGTCATCGAGCCGCGGCCCGCCGGCGCGGAACAGCTTCTCGACCAGCGCCGCCTGGGTGGCGACGTAGAACTTCCCGTCGGCGACGCACAGCGCGGCGTTCGGCAGCGGCGCCGGCGGCGGCTCGCCCGGCTTGGCCACCGGCGGGTCGGGGACGATCTCCCACACCGTCCGCCCGGCCACGGTCGTCCGCCGCACCTTCGGGTCGTCTTCGACGGCCCGGCGGACGGCGGCGGCCACCACCGCCTCGTCCTTGACCGTGAACACTGCCACCGCCCGGTCGCTCGTCGGCGTCAGCGGCTGCTGGCAGTCGGTCAGGACCGTGACCACGTCCCCGACCTGGGCGACGATTTCTTTCCGCAGGTCCACCCGCGGCCCCTTCGGGTTGTCCCGCAGGTCGTCGATCAGTTCCTTGTAGGTGCCCTTCTCGCCGTCGGCGGCGATCTCGTCGAAGATGCCGCCGAACGACTCGAACGCCGTCATCAGGTCAATCCGCCCCACCAGGCAGGCCGCCAGGTCGCCGGGCAAGCCGGCCGCCGGCTTCAGGTCGGTGGCAGGACGGAAGCTGAGCATGTTCAGCGCGCCGCGGTGCGGCGGCGGGGCGTACACGGCGACGCGGACCAGGGCGTCGCACTCGCCGCTGGCGAACGCCGCACTGCCTCCGATCGCCCTCACGCCGTCGAAGCCCTCCTGCTTCATGACCTCCATCGTGTCCTTGACCCGCTTCTTCTTGCCGGTCGGCGGGGTGCGTGTGGCAGTGTCCCAGCCGAACGGGTCGAAGAACCACATCAGGTCAGCCGTTTCGGCGGGCTTCATCGCCGTGCGGCCGCGGATCGCCCGGTATGCGGCCGTCTCGGCGAGCGACTGCTTCGGGTCGCCCCAGGCGGCCAGCACCGGCCCGAGCACGTCCGGCGGGTCGGCGATCAGGAGCAGGTCGTCTTTGGTGAACACGCCGATCGGGCGGCGCCTGGCCCCGTCCGGCAGGTTCCAGACGGTGACCTTTTCGCCGGCCATGAGCACGTCGCGGACCGCAGCCCCCGCTTGCTTGGCCCGCTCCGCCGCGGACCGGAGCGGCACGGCGGGAGCCCGGCCGGTCACGTCGATCACGACGACCGTGCCGACGTCGTGACCGGAAACCGGAAGCGAGATGGACGCCATCGGGCCGCCCGCGACGGCCTTGAGGTCGGCCCAGCGCAGACCGAGGGCGTACGGCAACTCGAACAAGCCGAGCAGTTCCGGGCCGGCACC
>DASXAN010001260.1:0-10624 GCA_036406755.1 Gemmataceae bacterium | reverse complement strand
TGCCCGAGCGACCCGAACGATCAGCCGAGCACGAAAACCCCACCGACTTACCCTACCACTTACGCAGCCGCCTGGGGCGACTGGTTCGTCTTCAACTGGAACACGGCTCAGTTCGGAAACGGTGCCTTGCCAGGGGTCGCTTGGCCCGGCCAGCGGGGGGCCAAGCTGCTGGACATCACCGACGGGACCAGCACCACCGTCGGGTTCGCCGAGGTCAAGGCGCATGGTCCGCTGTTGGCGCACCCCACGAACCTACCGCTGTCTACGCCGGTGCCGACCTCGCCGGCCGACGTCGTCGCCCTTGGCGGGACGTTTACAGCGTCAGGAGCTCATGTCAGCTGGGCCGAGGGGTTAGCGCAATACACGGCAATGACGTTTGTGTTCCCGCCGAACACGGAAGTGCCCTACGTCAACCCGGCCGACGGCAAGACCTACGACGCCGACTGGATCGCCGGCACGACTATCAACCACAACGCAATCACTTCACGCAGCTACCACGCGGGGGGGGTGAACGCACTGCTCATGGATGGGTCGGTCCGGTTCGTGACCAACGCCATCCCGCAAGCCACTTGGCGGGCATTGGGCACCCGCAATGGCGGCGAGCCGGTCGGCGACTTCTGACCGGCCGCCCAATTGCCTCCCGATCTCACAGCCACTCGCATCATCCCCGCGCCAGGCGGTCTGCCGGCGGTGCGGTTACCCGTGCTTTACCCCAAGTGGGGAAGGGCGTGGCCCACGGTCGGGCCGTGTCCGCCTCTTCGCCCGTGTCCATGACCAAGGAGAGGTCCCATGCTTCGCTCGCGTCGCTTCTGGTATGCCCGGTGGGTCACCCGGTGGCTTTCCCCCGCCCGCACTTTCCGCCGCGACCCCACGCGGCTCCGGCTGCTGCCGCTGGAGGACCGCACCGTCCCCAGCACGTACACGGTGACCGGCACCGGCGACGCCGGCACCGGCACCGGCACCACCGGCGACCTGCGGTACTGCATCACCCAGGCGAACGCCAGCACCGGCACCGCCGACGTTATCCGGTTCAACGGCGACCCGGCCCTGGGGCCGCCGGTGGCCGGGACGAACTTCTACGACGGCATCGCCCACACCATCACCCTCACGTCCGCCCTGCCGGTCACGGACTCCGTCACGATCACCGGGGCGGGGGCGGGCCTGACGGTCGTCAACGCAGGCGGCAATGACCGCGTGTTCGACGTCTACCACGCCGGCGCCGGGTCGCCGTTGGCACTGGCCGCGACGTTCCATGGGCTGACGATCACGGGCGGGTCGGCCGGCGGCGCGGGCGGCGGCATCCGGTTCGAGGGCGCGGCCAGCGTCACCGACACGCTGACGATCGAGGACTCCACCGTCAGCGGCAACGCCGTCGGCGGCGGGCCGGACGCCGCCGGCGGGGGCGTCTACTTCAACGGCCAGGGAACCACGGGTGACGCCCTGACGATCACCGGCAGCGCTGTCACAGGCAACGGCGCCTTCGCGGGCGACGCCGGCGGCGTCGGCGGCACCGCGGTCGGCGGCGGCGTCTACGCCGTCAACGCGGCCGTGACCGTGACGGACTCGACGCTCGCCAGCAACCTGGCCCAGGGCGGCGATTCCGACGAGCCGCCCACGGACCCGCTGCTGTCCGGGGCCGCCTACGGCGGCGGCCTCTATGCCGCCGGCGGGGCCGTGACCGTCGCCGACAGCACGTTCATCGGCAACGCGGCCAAGGGCGGAAAGGGGGACGACGGCGCGGACCACAGCCACACCGGCGCCATCGGCGGCAAGGCGTTCGGCGGCGGCCTGTTCGTCACGGACACGGCGTCCGCCGCCGTGTCCGGCTCAGTCGTGGCCAACAACCTGGCGCGGGCCGGCGACACGAAGGTCAGTCCCTACGATGCGTCGTCCGCCATCGGCTACGGCGGCGGGCTGGCCGCTTACGGGGCGGTCGCGTCCATGACCGTGGCCGACTGCACAATCGGCGGCAACACGGCGGCCGGCGGCCTGGTTTCGATCTCGGAGTCCAAGGACGACTACGTGGATTACCCCAACGCGGCCGTCGCCGGCGTCGGCGACGGCGGCGGCCTGTTCTTCCATTCCGCGCTCGGGTCCACGTCCTCGTCCGCCCTGCTGTTCCTCATGACGGACAGCGAGGTGGACGGCAACCTGGCGGTCGGCGGGGCGATGAACGACGCCGACAGCGGGCGGGCGTCGGCCGGCGTCGGGGCCTGCGGCGGCATGGACGTGCTCACGACCGTGGGGGCCAACGGCGGCGCCACGGCCCAGGGCGAGGCGCTGGGCAGCACGTTCGCCCACAACGTCGCCCGCGGCGGCGCCGCCATGGTCACCAACGTCAACATCAGTGGCAAGACCTCCGGCAGCGCCTACGGCGGCCTAGCGTTCGCCGGCGGGGTCGCCGTATCCCGGCTGATCAACAGCACCGTGTACGGCAACTCCGCCGTCGGTGGGGCCGCGTCCTGCTACAACCAGGCTGGCCATATCTTCACCGCCGTGGCTGGCTACGCCGGCGGCGGCGGGTTTGGCCCGGGGGCCGGCGGGTCCGCCTACGGGCTGCTGTTCGACGACATGAGCACGACCTACCTGATCGCCAACAGCACCATCGTCGGCAACGCGGCCGTGCCCGGCGTCATGTTCCCCGAAATCCCCGACGACCCCGCGAGCGGCCCGGCGCCGTTCAGCTTCGGCGGCGGCGTCGATGACGGCTCGCTGCAAGGTAATTGGCCCTTCCAGCAGTCCCTGACGCTACAGTCCGATGCCAACGTCGAGCTGTACAGCACGATTGTGGCCGGCAACAGCGCCATTACGTTGTTCGGCACCGCGCCGCCCTACCCCGGCCCCGACATTGTCGGCGGCGACAGCGCCAACGGCGCCAGCCACAACCTGATCGGGTCCGCCGATCCGTCGGCCCCGAACTTTCCAGTGGCCATTGGTCCTAACGGACCTGCCGTCCCGAATAGCAATCTCGACCTGGTCGGCCCGGACTCGGGCGGCGTCCTCGACCCGGGGCTGAGTGCTTTCGGGTTCCACGGCGGGCCCACGAAGACGCTCGTCCCGCAGCCCGGCGGCCTGGCCCTCGACGCCGGGGAGAACGACCCCAACGGCACGGTTCACCCGGCCTTCACGCTGACCTACGACCAGCGGGACACGTCCCCGTTCGCCCGCACGTCAAACCAGACGAGCATGACGGCCCTCAACTACTCCGACGGCACCGACGTCGGCGCCGTCGAGAGCCGGGGCGCCACCCCCGTCCAGGTGGTGGACCCGGTGCAGATCGACGACGGCTCGGCCCAGGGGTCGATCATCCGGTCGATCACCGTGACCTTTACGATGGCGGTGACGTTCGCCAACAACGACCCCACGGCCGCGTTCCAGCTCACCCGGACGGGGACGTGGTCGGGCGACCCGGACGGCACGGCCACCGGCAACGTCGCCCTGACGCCGACCGTCTCGACGGACGGCCAGGGGCGGACGGTGGTCGTCCTGACCTTCTCCGGCCAGTTCACCGATGGGGCGGCCCCGGGCGTGGACCCGTCGCTGATCGACGGGCTGTACACGCTGACGGTGTTCAGCAACAAGGTGACCGGGGCGAACGGCCTGGCCCTGGACGGCGACTTCGACGGCAACGCCGGCGGAGACTACTCGCCGATGAGCGCCATCCACCGCCTGTTCGGCGACGGGAACGGTGATGAGGATACCGACCTGCTGGACCTGTCGGCGTTCGTGGCGGCCTACAACACCACCCTGGGGAACCCGAACTACAACCGGGCGTTCGATTTCGACGGCGACGGCGACGTGGACTCGGCCGACCTCAGCCAGCTCGTCAGCCGCCTGTTCGCCGTCCTGCCGTAACCTGACGGCCGGCCCGGTGGCGTCATGCGACCGGGCCGGCCTCTCTCCGCACGGCTGCGCGGCCATCCGTTATCCCCGGCTACCCGAACGCTGTCCCCGCGATCGCGGGGCAGCGTTTGTTTAATGTAATTTTATACACTATAATTACAGCGGCTGGCGTCTCGCCTGGAGATGCCGGTTCCGTCCGAGGTGCGCTCTCATGTCCTACGCTGCCGTCATCCGAAGCGCCGCCGCACCGCGGCGACACCGCCTCCCGGCCGGCGGTGTCGCCAACTGTCGCCGGGTGTCGCCCCAGGAAAAGATGTTGTTCGGCCCGGCGTCAGCGCCCGGCCTGAAATGTCCCAAAATGTCCCAGAATGTCCCCCCAAAAAAAGATGTTGTTTCGGGGCCGCGGACCGCGTGTCCGGAAATGTCCGCTTTTGTCCGCTCAGGAAAAGATGTTTGTCGATCCCGGGGCCGATTCCGCGGCCGCGGGTGTAACAAGGTGCCGCCGTTGTCGCTTTGCGAAAGGATGTGTCGTCGCCCGGGGGCTTTTTCGGGTTTTCCCTTGCGTCGTCTCGCGCGGTGCAGTAGCCTGAGAACCGTTCCGACAACCCCTGGCCCGACGGGTGCGGCTCGCGGCACGACCCTTCCGCCGCGCCGCCCATTTCCCCGGTCGGCCCCTACGTGACACACGGACCGTGTCCCGCGCCGCCCGCGTTTCCGGGCGCGGCCCGGCCACCGGCGAATGGCACCGAATTCCCGGCCCCCGCGGCCTTTTTTACCGAGGACCCTCCGATGTCCGAGAGTTGGCAACACAAGCTGGATCGCGTCCGCCGACCGCGGGTGCAGATCACCTACGACGTCGAAACCAACGGCGCCATGGTGCAGAAGGAACTGCCGTTCGTCGTCGGCGTCATGGCCGACCTGTCCGCCCAGCGGAAGACCCCGCTGCCGAACATGCGGGACCGCAAGTTCGTCGAGATCGACCGCGACAACATCAACAAGGTGATGGCCGACGCCGCCCCCGAACTCCAGATGCGGGTGGACAACAAGCTGGCCGACGACGGCTCCCAGCTGGCCGTCAACCTGAAGTTCAAGAACATGGACGACTTCGAGCCCGGCCGCGTCGCCGAGCAGGTCGCCCCCCTCAAGGAGCTGCTCGACATGCGGCGGCGGCTCGACGAGGTCATGGGTAAAATGGAGAGTAACGTCAAGCTCGAAGGCCTCCTCCAGGAGGTGCTGGCCAACACCGACAAGGTGGCCGCCCTGGCCAAGCAGATGGGGATCGAGGCCGCCGAACAGAAGCCGGAGGAGACCAAGTAACATGGCCGAAGCACAACAAGCCGCCGCCGCCCAGGCGACCACCACCGAAGCCGACGGCGCCGGACTGCTGGACCAGATCCTGGACCAGACCAAGCCGGCCGACACCACCGAGCGGCAGCGGAATAAGCAGTTCATCGAGGAGGTCATCCGCCAGGCCCTGGCCGCCAAGCCGGGCAGCGTCGTCGCCGGCGACGTCGAGCGGACGATCAAGCTGTGGCAGGCCGAGATCGACAAGAAGCTGTCCGCCCAGCTCAACGAGGTCATGCACCACCCGGACTTCCAGAAACTGGAGGGCACCTGGCGGGGCCTGGACTACCTCGTCAAGCAGTCCGAGACGGGCGAACGGCTGCGGATCAAGGTGCTCAACGTCACCAAGAAGGAGCTGGCCAAGGACCTGGAGAAGGCGGTCGAGTTCGACCAGAGCCGGCTGTTCAAGATCGTCTACGAGCACGAGTACGGCCAGCTCGGCGGCCACCCGTTCGGCATGCTGATCGGGGACTACGAGTTCGGCAAGCACCCGCAGGACATCGAGTTCCTGCGGAAGATGGCCGGGGTGTGCTCCTCGGCCCACGCCCCGTTCGTCGCCGCCGCCGCCCCGACCATGTTCGGCCTGGACACGTACCAGGAGCTGAACAACCCGCGGGACCTGGCCAAGATCTTCCAGTCGGTCGACTACGCCGCCTGGAAGAGCTTCCGGGAGAGCGAGGACAGCCGGTACATCGCCCTGGTCCTGCCCCGCGTCCTGTCCCGGCTGCCGTACGGGGCCGCGACCAAGCCGATCGAGGAGTTCAACTACGAGGAGGGCGTGGACGGGACCGACCACGAGAAGTACCTGTGGATGAACGCCGCCTGGGCGTACGGCGCCCGGGTGACGGACGCGTTCGCCAAGGACGGGTGGTTCATGCGGACCCGCGGCGTCGAGGGCGGGGGCAAGGTCGAGGCCCTGCCGGTGCACACGTTCACCGAGGACGGCGGGCGGGTGATGAAGTGCCCGACCGAGGTGCTGATCCCGGACCGGCGGGAGAACGAACTGAGCGAGCTCGGGTTCATGCCGCTGTTGCACTGCAAGAACACCGACTTCGCCGCCTTCCTCGGGGCCCAGACGACGCAGAAGCCGAAGAAGTACTTCGACGCGGCCGCCAACGCCAACGCCGAGTTGTCCACCAAGGTCAACTACATCATGTGCGTGTCCCGGTTCTCGCACTACCTGAAGGTGATGGCCCGGGACGCGGTCGGCACGTTCAAGGAACAGAAGGACATGGAGGAGTGGCTCAACAAGTGGATCGGCAACTACGTCTTGGGTAACCCCGAGAGCGCCGGGGAGGAGGCCAAGGCAAAGTACCCGCTGCGGGAGGCCCGGATCACGGTCACGTCCGTGAAGGGCAAGCCGGGCTGGTACCAGGCGGTGGCCCACCTGCGGCCGCACTTCCAGCTCGAGGGGCTGGACGCGTCCATGCGGCTGGTGGCCGAGCTGCCGCAGGCGGCGAAGTGACGGACCGCCCCCTCTCCCGCCGCTGCGGGGGAGGGGGCGAAAATCCGTGTAACGCCGGCGGCGGATCTTCGCCCAGAGGGGTAGCGAACACGGAAGCCCCGCGGCGAATGGCCCGGCCGAACGGGGCGGATCACCAAACAAGCGGGCCGAGGTGCGGCGAGGCGGGGCGGGGCGGTGGTCGCCCAACGCCCTCCCGCCCGTGGTCCAGATGCCGGCCGCAGTCCGGCCGAGAGGAGAACTTCGATGGCGCAGGTTGATTACTTCCTGAAGCTCGACGGGATCGACGGGGAGTCGAACGACGACACGTTCAAGAAGAACATCGAGCTGGAGAGCTGGAGCTGGGGCGAGTCGAACAGCGGCGGGTTCGCCCACGGCAGCGGCGGCGGGGCCGGCAAGGTGGCCATGCAGGACTTCCACTTCGTCATGCTCATGAACAACGCGTCGGCCAGCCTGGCCCAGGCGTGCGCCAACGGCACCCACATCGCCAGCGCCGAGTTGAGCTGCCGCAAGGCGGGCGACACGCCGCAGGTGTTCCTGAAGATCAAGATGTCCGACGTGCTGGTGAGTAGCTACCAGACCGGCGGCAGCAGCCACGGGGAGATCGTGCCGACCGACCAGATCTCGATCAACTTCGCCAAGATCGAGTACGCCTACGGCAAGCAGGACGCCAAGGGCAAGGTGGCCAGCCTCGACCAGAAGATGGGCTACGACCTCAAACTCAACAAGAAGGTCTGACCCCATTCCAGTCCAAGGGGCCGGCGCGGCTCTCCCGCCCGGCCCCTTACTCATTTCGTCGCCGCACCGATGGCCCACTTCCCGGACGACTGCCCGGCCGCGGCGGCCGGCGGCGACGCTGCCGCCCGGCTGCGGGACGGCCTCGACCGCGGCGGGTACACCGAGGCGGCCGTCGCCGGCATGCTCGGCCTGGCCGAACCGCCCGCCGACCGCCGGCTCAAGCACGACCTGCCCCTCTACCTGTGGCGGACCCGCGATCCGTCGCCGCTGGCGACGCTGGTGCGGCTCTTCCTGCTCGGCCAGCCCGTTTCGACCGCCGCGGCCGCCGACGCCCTGCGGCCGCTGGCATTGGATGACGGCGTGCGGTGCGGCCTCCTGACGGCCGACGCGGCCGGCGTGCGGGCGGCGGTGCAGATCATCCCGTACCAGGACGTCTGGGTCGCAGCCGACTGGCCGGACGCGGCCGTCGCCGAGCCGGTCATGGGCGTGGCCGCCAGCACCCGGGCGCTGGCCCAAATGATGATCCCCGGGCCGGTCGGTCGGGCGCTGGACCTGGGCACCGGTAGCGGCGTGCTGGCCCTGCTCGCCGCCCGCGACGCCGCCCGCGTCGTGGCCGTGGACCTCAACCCGCGGGCCGTCGCCGTCACCGCCTTCAACGCCCGGCTCAACGGCGTCGGCAACGTCGAGGCCCGGGCGGGCGACCTGTTCGACCCGGTCCGCGGCGAGGCGTTCGACCGGATCGTCTGCAACCCGCCGTTCGTCATCGCCCCGGCCGCCGGGCGGCTGCACTCGCGGGCCGGGCGGCCGGCCGACGACCTGTTCCGGTCGATCGTCCGGGCCGCCCCGGAGTTCCTGCGGCCCGGCGGGTTCTGCCAGGTGGTTGGCAACTGGGTCCACCCGGCCGGCGGCGACTGGCGCGAGCGGTTGGCCGGCTGGTTCGCCGGCCTCGGCTGCGACGCCTGGGTGTTGCACGCCCGCACCGAGGACGCCGCCACCTACGCCCACCAGCGCGTCGCCGAGACGACAGATGACCCGGCCGAGGCGGCCCGGCTGTTCGACGAGTGGGTCGCGTACTACGGGCAGGCCGGGATCGCCGCGGTCGGCTTTGGCGTCATCACTCTGCGGCGGTCGGACAAACCGGCGTGCTGGTTCCGCTGCGACCGGCTGCCGGACGCGGCCGGCCCGTGCGGGGCCGCCATCGCCCGCGGGTTCGCCCTCCGCGACTTCCTCGACGCCCACCGGGACGACCAGGCGCTGCTGGCGGCGCGAGTGAGGCGGGCCGACGGCCTCCGCTGGGACCGCCGGAGCGACCTGGCGGCCGGCGGTTGGGCCGTCGCCGAGTCGCAGTTGCGGCTGACGACCGGGCTGGCGTTCGCCGGGGCGGCGGAGGCGGCCGTGGCCGAGTTCGTCGCCGGCTGCACCGGCGGGGCCACCCTCGGCGACGACCTGTCCCGCCTCGCCGCGAAGCTCGGCCGCGACCGGCGGCAGTTCGCCCCGGCCTTCCTGGCCCTCGTCCGCCGGCTCATCGAGGTCGGCATCCTGGTGCCGGCCGACGTTTCCTGAATCCTTCCGCGGGGGTGTCCCATGCCCGGCGCGCCGGCGACCACGTACGACGAGCTGCCGTACGACGACCACGTGTTCGCGTTCACCCACCCGGCCACGCTGGCCACGGTCGCCGCCCTGCACGGCCTGGACCCGCCGGCCGTCGGCCGCTGCCGCGTCCTCGAACTCGGCTGCGCCGCCGGTGCCAACCTGCTGCCGATGGCCGTCGCCCTGCCGGACGGCGAGTTCGTCGGCCTGGACCTGTCGCCGCGGCAGGTGGCCCGCGGCCGGGAGACGGCCGGCCGGCTCGGGCTGACTAACCTCGGCCTGTACGCCCGCGACATCCTCGCCCCGACCGACGACCTGGGCACGTTCGACTACGTCATCTGCCACGGCGTCTACTCCTGGGTGCCGCCGGCCGTCCAGGACCGCATCCTCGACGTCATCGGCCGGCAGCTCGCGGCGGACGGGTTGGCGTACGTCAGTTACAACGTCTACCCCGGGTGGCACACGCGGGCGATCGTCCGGGACCTGCTGACGTTCCACACCGCCGGCGGGGCCGACCCGGCCACCCGAACGGGCCAGGCTCGGGCCTACCTGAACTTCCTGGCCACCGCCCTGCCGGCGGGCCGGACGCCATACACGGCGATCCTCCGCGGGGAGGCCGAGACGCTCCGCGACGAACCGGACAGCTACCTGTTCCACGAGTTCCTGGAAGCTGACAACCGCCCGGTCTACTTCCACCAGTTCGCCGCCGCCGCCGCCGGCCACCGGTTGCAGTACGTGGCCGAGGCGGCCCCGCAGCCGCTGCCCGGCCACCTGCCCCCGGAGGCGGTGCCGACCCTGGCCGCCCTAGCCGGCGACCGCGTCCGGCTGGAGCAGCACCTCGACTTCCTCCGCGGCCGGGCGTTCCGCCGCAGCCTGCTCTGCCACGCCGCGGCCCGCCCGGACTGGGACGGCGTCGCCGGCCGGCTGCCGGCGTTCGCCGTCTCGTCGGACGCCCGGCCCGAAGGCGATGGCGCGGGCGCCGACGGCCGGGAGGCGTTCCTCACCCCGACCAAGCTCCGGTTCACGACCAACGACCCGGCACTGCGGGCGGCGCTGCGGCATCTGTGGGAAGCCCGGCCGGCGGCCGTGCCGTTCGCCGACCTGGTGGCCGCCGCCCGCGGCGACGGCCCGGCCGACGACGACCTGCCGCGGCGGCTGGCCGACGAGGTGCTGCAGCTCTACGTGGGCGCCGTCGTCGAGCTGCACCGCGACCCGCCGGCGGTGGCCGCCGTTACCGGCCCGCGGCCGACCGCCAGCCCGCTGACCCGGCTCCAGGCGGCGCGCGGCGACGCCCGCCTGCACGACCTGCGCCACCGCAGCGCCGACCCGGACCCGTTCGCCCGCTACCTGCTGCCGCTGCTGGACGGCACCCGCGACCGCGGCCGGCTGGTCGAGGAACTGGCCGCCCGGTCGGCGGCCGGCGACTTCGAGGTCCGCGACGGCGGCGGGCCGGTCACGGACCCCGCCCGCGTGCGGGGGGTGCTGGCCGCGTGGGTGGAGGAGGCGCTGGACCGGCTGGCGAAGGCGGCGCTGCTGACGGCGTGACGGCGTTGGGCGGGGCCGCGCGAATAACATCTCTTCTGGATGCGACAATCTGCGACAATCTGCGACACGGCCCGGACCGCGACCGACCCCGCGGCCGAACAC
>DASXAN010001259.1:0-3038 GCA_036406755.1 Gemmataceae bacterium | reverse complement strand
GTGCTGACGCCGTTGAGCACCTGCACGGCGACGTTGTCCGGGTGCTTCTGGAGCAGCTCGCGGGCGACCCGCTGGGCCTCGGCCTGCTTGCCCTGCTGGTTCAGGGCGGCGACGGCGGCGATGCCCTCCTTGACCTTCGTCCCGTCCACGGCGGCGGGGCTGGCGGACTTGGCCGGCGCGCCTTCGGCGAACTGCGTGCGTGGCTTGGCCGGGGCGGCGTCGTCCTTGGCGTCGGCGGTTTCGGCGATGCGGATGCGGTCCTGGAGGACGTGCTTCAGGGCGGCCCGGCGGTCGTCGGGGAGGGTCTTGTCGTCCTCGACCCGCTTGAGCAGAACCTTGTACCGCTCGGCCGCCTGGGCCTTGTCGGTCAGCCGGCCCGCCTCGGACAGGCCGAGGCGGACATCGGCCTCGACTTGCTGGGCGGCGACGGCCTGGAGGCGGCGGGTCTGGTCGAGCAGGTCGGCGGGCGGCTGGGCGAGGGCGGCCGGGGCGACGGCCAGCGGGGCGAGGACGGCGAACCGGCGGAGCAGCGGGTGCATGGAAGGGGCCTCCGGGGTGCGGGACGCACCATGTTTCTGTGATCGGCACGACCCGGCGGCGGCCCCCAGGAAGGGGGTGGGCATTGGCGAGCGGTCGGGCGGCGAGACGGGCGCATCCGGTAGAGAGGGAATAACCGCTAGGGCGAGCGGGGTTGCGTAAGCGCCCCGAGCGCGCCCAACCGTCACTGACAGGTGGGAAACCTCGGGGCGCTCACGCAACCCCGCTCGCCTGGACCAGCAGCGGCCGCAGCTCGCCGGCGAGGAACACCGACCCGGCGACGACCACCAGCGTCTCCGGCGTGGCGTCGGCGACGGCGGCGTGCCAGGCGTCGGCCGGCGTCGGGCAGATCACCCGCTCGACGTCCGGCGGCAACATCGCCGCTAGTTCGTCCGGCGGCACGGCCCGGGTGCTCTGCTGGTAGCGGGTCAGGTAGAAGCGGCGGAAGTGCGGGGCCAGGACACGGAACATACCGGGCACGTCCTTGTCGCTGGAAATGGCGAAGATCAGAACGCGCCGCCTCGGAAGGAAGAAATAATGTAACGTCTCCACGAGAGCTTGCGCGGACGCGACATTATGGGCACAATCCAGGATTGAGGGCGGCTTGGTGCTGATGAACTCGAATCGTGCTGGCCATTTGACGCTGCGAATTCCTTCGCGCACGTCCGCATCTGAGATTCGGAATCCCGCACGATCGAGTCGCTCAACGGTGGCAACAACAAGTGACGCGTTGCGGAGCTGATGCGATCCAGGTAGTCCTACCAGGATCGTCCATTCGCACGCCGGCGTGCGAACAACGGCGCTCATGAGACGCTTACCGCTGCGCTCCAAGCGCTTACCGGGAAGGACCGGCACGTACCTGAAGTCACTCTCGAGCTGTGCGAGTGCTGCCCCGCGCTCGGCGGCGACCCGCTCGATCACCGCCCGCGGCCCCGGCTCGGTCACGCCGCTGACCACCGGCACCCCCGGCTTGATGATCCCCGCCTTCTCGAACGCGATCTGCTCCACCCGGTCGCCGAGCATCTGCGTGTGGTCGAGGCTGATGCTGGTGATGACCGACACCAGCGGCGTCAGCACGTTCGTCGAGTCGAACCGCCCGCCGAGGCCGACCTCGATCACCGCGATGTCGCAGCCGTGCCGCAGGAAGTGCAGGAACCCGAGGGCCGTTCCGACCTCGAAGAACGTCGGCGGCTCGTCGGCCGCCTCCAACTCCTCGACGGCCGGCCTGATCTCGGCCATCAGGGCGGCGAGCTCGTCACGGCCGATCAGCTCGCCGTCGATCTGGATGCGCTCGCGGACGTCGGTCAGGTGCGGGGAGGTGAACAGCCCGGTGCGGTAGCCGGCGTGCCGCAGCACCGACGCCAACATGGCGCAGGTCGAGCCCTTGCCCTTGCTGCCGGCGACGTGGACGGTGCGGAGGCGGTCGTGCGGGTCGCCGAGGCGGTGCAGCAGCGCCCGCATCCGGTCCAGCTTCAGGTCGCCGGGCTGCGGAGCCTTCCGCTCGTAGTTGACGCGGCCGTACCAGAAGGCCAGCGCCTCGTCGTAGGTCATAAAGACGTTGAACCACAAAGGGCACAAAGGGCATGAAGAAGGCAAGGAAAAGGTATTACTTTTTCTTCGCCTTCTTCGTGCCCTTTGTGCCCTTTGTGGTTCAATCCTCTTTTACCCCTGCACCGGCATGCAGACCTGCTCCAGCAGCCGTTCGCACTTCTCCTGGATCAGGTCCGCCAGGTTCGGCAGTGGCTGGCCGTCGGGCAGCGATTCCGTCAGCGCCGCCAGCCACCGCGGGAAGCTCGACAGCAGCGCGAACCCGTCCAACCCAACCGGCTCGACCCGAGCGTGCCGGCCCCGCCGCTCCGCCTCCTGCCACAGCGTCTTGCTCTTGCCGGTCAAGCCCAGGTCGTCCTCCGGCCGCAGCAGGATCAGGTGGTCGAGCATCGCCGGCTCGGCCTCCATCGCTTGCAGCTTGACCTCCAGGTCCTTCGGCTTGCCGGCCCCGCGGGCCAGGAACAGGCCGATGCCGATCTTCCACGGCTGGCCGTCCTTGCACGCCCAGTGGGCGATTGTCAGCACGCCGTAGGTCGGGTGTTCGCCGAACGTCCACTCGCCGACGACGTGTTGCAACCGCCACGGCCCGACCTTGACCCCGTGCTCGTGGCAGACCTGGAGGAACGCGCCGAGGCCGGCCTGTAACTCGCGGGTGGCGCCGGTCAGAGCGCCCTCGGGTTCGAGCCGGCGGCGGGCCATCCGCTGTTCCTGGTCCCACAGGTCGGCGAGCTGCTCGAACGAGATAGCGCCGGAAACCACCTGGCTTTGAGGCAGTAGCGACGTCGGCTGTTCCTCCCCCTCTCCCCTTGTGGGAGCGGGGTACCCGCGTAGCGGGTCGCCCGGGGGGTGAGGGGGTTGGGATTCCCTCACCCCCGGCCCCTCTCCCACAAGGGGAGAGGGGAAAGGATTCAAATCGATCAGCCCCTGCACCGGCTCCGCCTCATCCTCCTCGG
>DASXAN010001258.1:0-2015 GCA_036406755.1 Gemmataceae bacterium | reverse complement strand
GGAGACGAGCCCTACGTCTCGCTGCACATCATGGGCAGCGAGGACTACGCGACCTAGGACGGACCGCTGCCGTCGCGCCCAAGTCGCGCGTCGGCCTGCTTCTTCAGCTCCTCGACGACCCGATCGACGCCCTTCTGGATGCCACGGGTCAGGGCCATCGGGTCGCTGCCGGCGGCGATGCCGCGGAGCCCCTCGCGGTAGACGAACTCGGCCAGGACGGTGGCGGTGGTCGTGCCGTCGCCGGCCACGTCGGACGTCTTGGAGGCGGCCTCCTTGACGAGCTGGGCGGCCATGTTCTCGTACGGGTCGGTCAGCTCGATCTCCTCGGCCACGGTGACGCCGTCCTTGGTGACGGTCGGCGCGCCCCAGCCTTTGTCGAGGACGGCGTTGCGGCCGCGGGGGCCGAGCGTCGCCCGGACAGCCCGGGCCAGCTTCGAGGCGCCGGCGAGCAGCTTCTGGCGGGCCTCGTCGGCGTAAGTCAGTTGCTTAGCGCCCATCCACGGATCTCCCTTCGGTGCGACAGGATGTTGAGTGCGTTCGCTTGTCGGTGTCGAGTCCGCGCAAATTCGAGACACGCGACCTAAAGCAAGCCGTGTGCCGGCTACCCATGGTCGGCGCAATCGAATATCTCGAAATCGTTTACGGCGAACCTACAGCACCCAACGCCGGCCGCAGCGCTGCCATTGTGGCAGCCCCGGCCCTCAGCTCGGCCGAAATTGGCACGGACGGGAAACCGGCGGGCGACCGATTTCGTGTCTCCCGTGTGGAGCGGTGCGCAGTTAGGGGACAGAGCCATCCGATCGGACGTGCGGCCTTAGCGACAGCCGGTTGCACCCGCTCGAAACGGCGGTAATTCGACATTTTCTTTGTGAGGAGGACAGATGCATGTCTGCCAACAGTCGGTGGCCGGGGATCGTCTCGAACAAGTCCAGCAACCCGGTCTGGGTGATCTGGGACGAGGGCGAAGACGACGCACACAAGAAGTGGTTCGCCAAGCCGCTCGCAGCCGGCCGGCGTAGCCCGAAAGGGTTGGACATTGACGGGGTGTGTGCTTACCTCGAGGGCATGAGGATCGCGAGCTTGACTTGGCGGGGCGCCGTCGACAAGGCCATCTCCGATTGGTGGTGGCTCGTCAGGGGAGCCGAGGTCACCATCAAGGACGGCTTCGCGATGCAGACGATCGTTCAAACGAGCACGCTCGGTACTCTCAAGGTCGTTGCCGACAGCGAGGTGTGCGGGTGGGTGCCGAGTTGGTTAGACTTGGAACTGGAGTGGGGCACCAAACTGTAGCCGCACACCGCCGGCGGGACGAACACTGGACATGGCCGACGATTCCGGCGAGACTGAACGGCTGCTCGCCGCCGCCGGCCGCGGCAACACGGCTGAGTGGGGCGACCTGCTCGACCGCCACCGGGCGCGGCTGCGGCGGATGCTGGCCCTGCGACTGGACCACCGCCTCCAGGGGCGGGTGGACCCGTCCGACGTCTTGCAGGAGACGTTCCTGGAGGCGACGCAGCGGCTGCCGGACTACCTGCGGGACCCGGCCATGCCCTTCTACCTGTGGCTGCGATTCCTGGCCGGCCAGCGGCTGTTGATCGCCCACCGCCGGCACCTGGGCACCCGCCAGCGGGACGCGGGGCGGGAGGTGTCGCTGTACCGCGGGGCCATGCCGGAGGCGTCTTCGGCGGCGCTGGCCGCCCGGCTACTGGGCCGGGAATGCCGGCCGAGCGAGGTCGCCGTCCGGGCGGAGATGAAGCTCCGCCTCCAGGAGGCGCTCAACGCCATGGACCCGATCGACCGGGAGGTGCTGGCGTTGCGGCACTTCGAGCAACTGTCCAACGCCGAGACGGCCCGGGTACTTGACCTGCAGGAGGCGGCGGCGAGCAAGCGGTACGTGCGGGCGCTGAAGAGGCTCAGGGACATCCTGGCGGCCGGCCGCGGCGGGGCCGGGGAGTGGTTCCCATGAGCGCCCCGGAGGCCCAGCGGGACCCGGTGGAGGAGCTGGCCGAGGACTT
>DASXAN010001257.1:0-7794 GCA_036406755.1 Gemmataceae bacterium | reverse complement strand
GCCGAGCCCAAGGTCCAGGGCGACGCGGTCCCGGAGGTCCTCGCCGTCCTTGCCGACGGCGAGTTTGACGGTGACCGCCTTCACCGGCTCGTCGGCCCGCAACGGCTCCTCCGCCCGCGGCGCGGGGCCGGCGGCGATGGGGGCCACGACCGCCGGAACAGTTGACCCGCCGGGACCGTCGTTCACGGGCTGCGGCCCGGCCGGCTTGTTGGCGAACAGCGCCAGCAGGGCGAAGGTGACGGCCGCGGCCCCCACGCCGGCGGCGGCGACCCACGGCCAGCCGGTGCGGCGGGGTCGCCTGGGCGGCCCGGCCGCGGCGTCCGCCGGCTTCGGCCTGTCCTTGAGGAACCGCGTCAGCGCCGTGGCGAACTCGGCCATCGAGCCGAACCGGTCCTCCGGCCGCTTGGCCATCGCCTGGACGCACACCGCGTCCAGCGCCGGGTCGAGGTCGGCCCGGGCGGCCGACGGCCGCGGCGGGTCCCGCGTCAGGATCTGGGCGAACACCGCGTGCCGTGACCCCTGGAACGCCGGCTGGCCGGTCAGCAGCTCGTACAGGACGACGCCGAGGGCGTACACGTCGCAGGCCGGCCCGGCCTCGGCGGCCGCGCCCCGCACCTGCTCGGGGGCCATGTACCCCGGCGTGCCGAGCACCTGGCCGCTGACCGTCAACCGCTCTTCGGCAGCCTGGTCGCGGCGGGCCAGGCCGAAGTCGGTGACGACCGGCTCGCCGCGGCGGGTGAGGATGAGGTTGCCCGGCTTGAGGTCGCGGTGGACGACCCCCGCCCGGTGGGCCTCGGCCAGGGCCAGCGCGACCTTCCGCACCAGGGCGGCGGCCGTCCGCTGCGGGAACGGCCCCCGCGCCCGGATCTCCTCCGACAGCGGCCGGCCGTCGATGTACGCCATCGACAGGTACGGCACGCCGTCGATCTCCCCGCAGTCGTAGACGCGGCACAGGTTCGGGTGGTCCAGCGTGGAGGCGGCCCGGGCCTCGCGGTAGAACCGCTGCAACAGGCCCTGGTCGGGGCCCGGCCGCAGGTGTGGCACCTTCAGTGCCACCTGCCGGTCGAGCTGGCTGTCGTGCGCCAGGTAGACGGCCCCCATCCCGCCGCGACCCAGCCGGCGGAGGATGCGGTAGCGGCCGAACTGCTCCGGCAGCGACGCCGGCTCTTCGCCCCCGGCGGCGGGCGTGGTCGTCGGATAGCTCAGCGTCTCGGCGAGGGCCCCGGCCCGTTCACCGGCGGTCGAGGCGGAGCGCGGCAGGTGCTTCAGCAGCTCCACGAGCGACGGCACCCGCCCGGCCAGGGCCGCCGCACCGGACGTGTCGCCGAACTGCTGGCGGACCTCGTACTCGGCCAGGAATAGGTCGGGCGGGGCGGCGTCGAGCGGCCCCAACTCCGGCACGGCGTCGAAGTAGTAGTCCAGGCCCACCCGCTGGCCCCGCTGCCAGCGGCGCTCCAGGTCGATCTTGACCATCTCCACCAGGGCGGCGCGGCGGAGGCCGGCGTCCGCCGGCAGCCCGCCGGCCGCGGCCGCCAGCCGCCCCGCGTCCCACGACCGGTCGAACTCGAGCAGCAACTCCTCCAGCCGCAGCCGGTCGGCCTCGGCGAGGTGCTCCAGGTGGCTTCCGAGCTTGGTCATGGTCGTCCCTCACTCGTGGCGGGCGGCGGGTGGGGAGCCGCCCACCAGTCGGATCGCGCGGCGGGGCCGGTTTGTCACACCGGGGCGCGGGAATCCTGGGAACTTGCGCGGCGGCCGGGCGGCGCGCCGAGCCGGCCGGCGAGCAAGTCCAGGGCCCGGTAGACGGTCTGGCGGCAGACGTTCAGCCGGCCGGCGATCGCGGCCACCGGTTCGCCGGCGAGGCGGAGTTCCAGCAGCCTGCCGTACCACTCCGGCAGTCCGGCCAGCAGCCGGCCGATCTCGTCGGCCAGGGCGGGGGCGTCGGCGGGGTCGGGGGCGCGGGCCACGGCGGCCGCCAGCCGGGCCGCCGCGTCGGCCGCCTCGGCCCGCACGTCCCGGGGGCCGGCGGTGTGGCGGCGGGCCTGGGTGACGGCCTTCCGCAGCGTGATCCGGGCCAAGAGCCGCCACAGGTCGGTGGAGCAGTCGATGTGGAACTCGCCCCGGCGGTGCCGGCGGACGAACGTGCGGAAGGCGGACTGGGCGACGTCCTCGCCGTCGGCCCGGACCCGCACCTGGCGGCCCAGGCGGCGCTCCGCCAGCCGGGCGAGACGCCGGGCGTAGCGGGCGAAGAGGGCGTCGTACGCCGCCGGGTCGCCGCCCCGCAGGCGCTCGGGCAACTCCGACAACGGGCCTGCGACACGCATGACCGGCCCTCCGGTGCGGGCGGGAACGGCGGCCGGGCCGCCAGGACGGGGCGGGGTGCAGGTCGGGGCCGGGGAAATGCGCCCCGACCGACCAATCCGACGACGGGGTCAATCTGCCATAGCGCAGCGGGGCCGTGAACGTTACAGGCCGTTCATTTCGTTCGGAAGCGGGACGGGACGCGGGAATTTGCCGTCGCGGTGTGACAACGCCGGCCGCCGGCGCGATCACCCGGGTGGGAGAGAAGCGGCCGCCCTCAGCGGGAGGGCGGCGCTCCCAGGCCAGCGCCACCGGGCCTTTCGTGACTCGGGGCGCGACCGACGAGGAGGTGGACCGTGACGGTGAGGCTGAACGGGTCGGTCGGCCGTGAACTGCGGACGGGCCGGCCGGGGACGAACCTGCGCGACGACGTCCTGGCGGTCCAGCGGCTGCTGAACGCGGCCCACGACCGGGTCGGCTTCCCGCGGCGGCGGATCGCGGAGGACGGCCGCGCCGGCCCGCAGACGGTGGCCGCGATCAGCAACTTCCAGCGGAGCTACTTCCGCTGGGCGGACGGCCGGGTCGACCCCGGGCAGGTTACCTTGCTTTACCTGAACACCATCGCGGACGGCGGCCCGCTCGCGTCCGTGCCGTCGGGGCGGAGCTACGCGTACACCGTACCGGGGCGGGTGACGCCCCTGGTCCAGCCCCGCGGGTTCGACTACGTCTGCTGGGCCATCGTCGCGACGATGATGATGCGCTGGCGGCACGGCCAGCCGCTGACGCCGGAGCAGGTCACGCTCCGTGCCGGCCGCCGGCCCGGTGGCAGCACCCCCGCGGACTACTTCAACCTCTACGCCGGCAACCACACCCTGCCGCCGGAGGAGCATGCGACCTTCGCCCGCGCGCTCGGGATGACCCCCGGCGGCCGCGCGAGTACCGGCGTGGACGGCTGGCTGGACCTACTCCAGGCCCACGGGCCGCTCGTCGTCGTCACGTCCGTCGGCAGCCAGCAGTTCCACGGCCGCGTCCTCGTCGGCATGGACGGGGACGGCACCCCGGACGGCACGACCTTCCGCTTCATCGACCCGGCCGACGGCGCGACCCACGCGGAGACGTTCCGCGCGTTCAACCAACGGTTCGAGCAGGCCGAGGCCGACGACGCCGAACGGCATCGGCCGCAACGGGCCCAGGTCTGGCACTGGTGACCGGCCCGACACGCGACCCCATTCTTTCCCAGGAGAACGACCCGTGGAAATCCTCGTCCGAATCGCCCCGAACGAACCGTTGGGGACGAAACTCGACCCCTCGAACCCGAACGTCTTGATCGTCACCCTCACCCGGTCGGACGTCAACCAACTCGTCACCGTGCTCCGAATGACCGACCGGGCGACGCTGCCTCCGGGGAGTGTTACCGCGGTGCGGTTCTCCGGGGCCAACACCGCACAGTTGCGCCGGCAGCTCGTCCACGACGGCCTCAAGCCGCTGGTCCGCGACCCGGTGCTGGCCGGCCGGCGGATGTTCGCCCCCGGCGCCCGGGCGCGATGAGAACGGGGGCAATCGTCGTGGCGAACAAACCAATCAACGGGATTCTCCCCGGGGCCGCCTGGGTCCGGCCCGGTCCGCTCGGCGCAGCGGTGCCCGGCGCCCGGTCGTCACCGGCCACGACCGACCCGTGCCCGACCGGCCCGGGCAACGACACGGGCGGGCTCCGCCGCGTCGAATGGCGGCTGGTCCGGCCCCGCGAGGCGCGGCACGACTTCTTCACGCTCAACCTCGACCACGACCGCAACTTCCTGTCGAAGGCGGACGGGCGGTCCGGCCACGAGCCGCCGGACGGCCCGGTGGTCCCCGTCGGCGAGACGATTGACATCCAGGTGGCGTGCCGGGGCTGGTTCGACGTGCGGCCCGACTGCGGGTCGGTGCTCCGCGTCGAGCCGTGGCCGGATCGGCCCAAGAAGGACCACTGGCTCGACCCGGGCGTCCGGCGGTACTCGGTCACGGGCCTGCGTGCGGACTCGGACACCTGCCTGCGGGCCTACACCCGGAGGGGTCGGGTCTTGGACTACGTCCGGGTCGCGGTCAAGAAGCGCCGGTCGTACGCCGTGAAGTGTTGGTACCTGGTGAACGGGGACGGGCAGGGGGGGCCGGGGGACGTGTCCAGGCGGTCCCGGGCGGGTTTGGCGAACCTCCTGGGGGCGGCGAACCGGTACTTCGTGCAGCAAGCGAACACATCCTTCTACGACCTGAACAGTGCCAAGGGGGACATCACCAGGGCGGTCAAGGTCGGCGGCGAGAAGCCGGGTGAAGTCCGCATCCGGCAGCTGGCGGACCCGCTCACCGAGGCCGAACTCCGAGGGCTGATCGTCCCCGAGGTCACCGGCGGCGACGGCGCCTCCGTCACGGCCCACGTCGTCTTCGTCTGGGGGAAGTGCCTCGCCAACATCGCCAGCGGCACGGGCCGGGACAGGTCCGGCCTGACCGTACCGGGCCGCCCGCCGGTCGTCCTGGTGCAGGACGAATGCAACAACAAAGACGCCAAGATCCTGGCACACGAGTTGGGCCACGTGCTGACGTACGGGCACGCGGCCGAGTGCCACTACGTTGACGGCCACAGCCAGGACCCCACGGACCTGATGTTCCGAGACGTGAGGCAGGACCCGAACAGCATGTGGATCCGACTGGACGAGGCGAACGTCATGAATCCGTGAGGGACTGCCCCATTCGCATTGGCGGGCGGACATGTCCGGAAGCCCGATTCCCACATCGAGGCCGTCGCCCGGTACTTCTTCGGGGCCGAGGCCGATTCGTTGGAATCGGCGGGAGCCGGCCGCGCCGGGGGCGAGCCTCGCGGCTTAACCGGTTTTTTTGTCCCTCCCTACCCGAGCCGGCCGATATGTGCTGAAATACCTCTATGAACCTGCTCGCGCGCACCGCCCGGGACCTGCGGCGGCTGTGGTCGTCCGACCTCGGCCTGACCCTGCTCGTCGCGGCCGTCGCCGTCGCCCTGGAGGCCATCGGCCGGCAAACCGCGCGCGGCGGCTACGACCTGCACGACCTGATCGCCCTGTTCATCCTCACCGCCCTGGCCGTTTCCGTCCTCTCCTGGCACCGCAAGTCGCCGCTCGGGTGGGTGACCGCCCTGGCCGCCGCCGGCCGCCGGGCCGGGCGGTGGCTCCGCCGTGGCACCTTCGAGATCGGCCTGGACCTCCGCGGCGACCCGCCCGTCCGCCGCGGCACCCCGCCGATCGTTTTCGCCCTGGCCGTCGGCCTGGCCGTCTGGGCCGCCGCCGCGGCGTGGCTGGCCCCCGACTGCCCGCACCGCCTGCGGACCCTGGCCGCCGGCACCTTCTACCTCGGCTACCTCGCCGCCCTGGCGGCCGTGTGGCTGGGCCTCATGGCCGTCAGCCTGCTCGCCGCCTTCCTGCCGTGGGCGCTGATCCATGACCGGTTCGTCGCCGCCCACGCCGGCCCAGGCCGCCGGCCGCGGACGCCGGAGTACGTCGCCCGGGCCGTCTACTACGGCGGGCTGATGTTCGCCGGCCTGACGCTGCCCGTGGCCGTCGCCCTGGCCTGGTGCGCCGTCGTCCTGGTCGCGTTCCTGGCCGTCTGCCGGCTGCCGGCCCACGGGGACGTGCGGTTCCTGTGGCGGCCGCACGGCACCGTCCGCGTCCGCTCCCTGCCGTGGGGGGCGTGGGTGACGTGGGAGTTCGTCCTCATTACGTTGGCCGTCGTCGCCCTGGTGCTGACCGCCCTGGGAGACCGCGTCGTCGGTGCCGCCGGGCCGGAGACAATGCCGGTGACGGCCCTGCTCGGCCTGGTCCTGGCGTGGCTGGCCCCCGGGGCGCTGACGGCCCTGTTCCTGCAAATGGCCCTGGGCCGCTACCACGACCCGGCCCGCCCCGCCCGGCCGGTGGCGTCGGTCGCCGGGGCCGTCGCCGACCGGGCCGGGCTACGGACACTGTTCGCCCGCAACGGCTGGGCCGTCCGGTTCGGCCGGGCCGCGGCCGGCGGCGTCGGGGTGGAACTGGTGGAATCGAAACTGCCGACCGAAGCGGATGAGCCGCACTGGCCGCTGCCCGTGACGCTCGCCGAATTGGAGTCCGACGCCGGGACGTGGGAGCGGCTGCGGCGGCGGGACGAGGTGCAGGCCCGGCGGAAGGTGGTGGCCGGGCTGGAGCGGCTATTCAAGGTGGCGGCCGGCCGGCCGGCCAAGGGCGGCAGCGGCTACTGGGTGGCCCCGCACTTCTGGTTCGTCGCCGGGCTGATGCGGGACGGCGAGGGCGACGCCGACCTGGGGGACGACGCCATCCTGTCGCGGACGGTCGGCCCGCCGTACCACCGGGTGCTGTCCCACGCCGCCCGCCACCACGCCTACCGGCTGATGCGAGCCGTGCGGGTGGACCTGATCTTCGTCGAGGACGGGGTGACGTTCCGCCGGCTGCGGAAGGTGCTGCGGGTGCTGTTCGAGGTGTACGACGTGCACGGCGGCCGCCGGCCGGCGGAGGAGGTGGACTTCCGCGGCCTGCCGGGGACGCGGGTGCTGATCCACGACTTCCAGTTCGACGAGCCGTTCAAGTCGGAGGTGTACCCGGAGCCGAAGTACGACTACCTGGGCCGGGCGCGGATCCTGCACGTGTTCCGGGACCGGGGCGAGCAGGAGGAGCCGCTGGAGTCGCCGTTCGACTTCGGCCGGACGCCGGCACCGGCGGCGATTGGTTAGCCGCGACGCGGAGTCTTCGGAGCGGAGCGCTCACTCACGCCCCCGGCGTCGCGAAGAACTCGGCGACGCGGCAGCGGAACTCGGGCAACTCATCGCCGCCGCCCATCTCTTCGTCCTCGTCAAAGACTTGCGGAAACTGATTGAGACGGTACACCGTGACCGCCCGTTCCTCCGGATCGACCAACCACACCACCGCAGTCCCCCACCGTAAGAACTGAGAAATGCGCTTCTGGACTTTGCTCCACCGGTCGGTCGGCGAACGGACTTCGATGGCGAGGCGGGGTGGTCGGCTGGGGTATTTGACGTCAAGTTCCTCAAAGCGGCGGGTTTCGTCGTAATAGACGACGTCGGGGCCTTTGACCGTGTCCGGGCGGCGCTCCCAGATAATCCCCATGTCGTTGCTGCACACGTAGCCCTTGTGGCGCTGGAATGCGTAGTTGCCGAGGATACGGGCGAGGTTGGCGCAGACGTAGCAGTGGGTTTCGCCGGGACGAGACACCTCGATCACCTCCCCCCGCTCGAGTTCGAACTGCCGGTCCCGGTTCTCGGGGCGGTGGCAGAAGTCGTAAAACTCCTCGGCCGTCATCAGCCGGGTCGATTCGGCGGTGGACATGGATCGCCCTCGCTCTGCGGGTGGTAGCGGCGGCCATCGTACCGTCGGGATGGGGAAGTGACCAGCCCAGGTGGGGGCGGGTTGATGTGACAACGGTTCGCCGCGACGCGGAGCGGAGCGCTCTGACTCAGAGCGCTCCGCTCCGCGTCGCGGCGAACCG
>DASXAN010001256.1:0-3289 GCA_036406755.1 Gemmataceae bacterium | reverse complement strand
CTGCTCCAGCAGCTGCGCCTGCCCGGGCGAGCCGGTCAGGTCCACGGCGAAGCTCTTCAGCGTCCGCTCGACCGGGTCGTGGCTGTCGTAGCTGACGGCCGACACCAGGCCGCCGCCGAGGTCCTGCAGGGTCAGGCTCTTAATGAGGTCGTTGACGTCGCCGGCCGGGAAGGTCAGGTCCACCCGGGCGTCGCCGTCCACCTCGCCCTCCCGCTGGAAGTAGCCGACGCCCGAGGAGAACAGCACCACCCGCTTGACCGGCAGCCGCGGCGAGTCCGCGGCCGGGGCGGCCGCCGGGCGGGCACCCGTCGGGCCGGGCCGCAGGGCCAGCGCGGCAGCAACGGCGGCCGGGGCAGCCAGGCCAATAGCCCAGAGCGTGCGTCGTGTCATGGCAGGAACTCCCCGAGAAGATGGGCTCGCAGTCTGTGTCTTTCCGACGAAACGGCGGGGGGCGGAGATTGGCATTGTAGTCCGGCCGACCGAACCCACCCGCCGCCGCGGGTGGGCTTGGATCGATCATTGACCGAAGAGCAGGGCTCCGAGCCGGACGAGGGCGGCGTCGCAGCCGGGGGCGAGCCACTCGGCGACGACGGCGGCGGCGAACGCCGTCACCGCCCCGGTGAACACGTCCATCGTGTAGTGTGCCCGCAGCACGATCACCACGGCGCACTCGAACACGGCCAGCGCCGCCCCGGCCGCGGCCCACGCCGGGCCGCCCCACCGGCCCAGCTCGATCGCCCCGTACACCGCCAGGGCCGTGTGGCCGGAGAAGAACAGGTCGTTGCTCACGCCATACGTCACCAGCAACGACGGCACGCCGGGCGACCGCCAGATCATCCCGGCCGGCGGCGGCAGGGCCGTGACCGCCTGGCAGAGTTGCCGCAGCCCGAACAGGATGAGCAGCCCGAGGAACGGCCGCACGCTCGGCCCGACGATGCTCTCGACCAGCACGAACACGCCCAGCACGTCGATGCCGAGCGAGCTGACGATCAGCAGGCGGTCGGCCCAGGCGGGGTGGGCGGTGAGGAAGGCGAAGGCGCGGGCGGTCAGGGCGTGTAGTCCGTCGCCGATGACGCCGGTGCCGGTCGGGCGGTGCTTGATGAGCGACTGCGTCAAGTGCCAGACGCCGAGGCCGACGATGACCAGAACCAGCCGCAGCGACGCGGGTGGGGGCGTCGTGTCGGCCAGCATCCGGGTCACTCCTCCCACACCCGCTCCGCCTTCGCCAACTCCGCCAGCATCGCCGTCAGCCGCTCGCGGAGTTGCGCCATGAGCGGGTCGCCGTCGCCGCCCCGCTGCCGCTCCGGCGTCACCTCGATCGCCTCGCCGACCTCGATCACACACCGCAGCGGCCGGTGGACACGGGTCGTGTCCGTCAGGTCCTCCTCGTAGCGCTCGACCGTCTCCAGGATGCGGCCGACGGTCGGCCGGCCGTCCAGGTAGCCGACCGGGTAGCACGCCAACTGCTGGGCGAAGTAGCAGTCCGCCAGTTGCCGCCAGCGGCGGTCGCGGTCGGCTTCCGACAGCTCGCCCGTCACGAGCCCCGGCACGATCGCGCCCCGCAGCCGCTTGACCCGCTCGATCGTCGGCAGGTCAGGTGCGGGAGGGCGAGGCTCCTGCCGAGCCGGGAGCGCAGCCGGCTCGGCAGGAGCCTCGCCCTCCCGGCGGGCTAACCCGTACTCCGCCTCCAGCGGCCCGAGCACCCGTTCGACCAGCCGCGGCAACCGCTCGGCGGTCGGCCCCGACTGCACCTTGCCGAAGTACTCGACCTCCTTGCTCGACAGCAGCCCCTCGCCGACCTTCTCGACCCGCGGCAGCAGCTTCACGTCCCGCTGCGGCTGCCAGCCGAGCCGCCGCTCGATCATCGTCAGCACGGGGTCGACGGCCGCCCGCAGGTCGCCGTCGAAGTAGTAGTGCAGGGCGACCGGGTGGACGACGACCTTGCCGGGCGGCGGTGCGCCCAGGGCGCGGGTCGTCTTGGCCCGCAGCTTGGCCGCCGCCCGGGCGATGAACGCGGTGCCGTCCATGAGGTGGCCGAGGCGGTCGTTCGACCGGGAGACGGCCCCCTCGGGGAACAGGACCAGCGGCCGCTGGCCCTCGGCCAGGAAGGCCGTCGCCGCCCGGATCGCCTCCCGGTCCACGCCCTCGCGGTAGACGCTGAACACGCCGGCCGCCCGCAGCATCTGCCGCTGCACCCAGCCCTGCATGAACAAATGCCAACTCGCCATGATGTACGGCGGCCGGCGGACGTGGGCGCAGAGCAGGCCGACCACCTCCGGGTCGCACGGCCGGCAGTGGTTGCCGGCCAGGAGCACGCCGTGGCCGGCGGCGAACGACGCGGCCAACCGGTCCAGGCCGCGGTACTCCGGCCGCCGCACCCCGTACGCCTTCCACACCCGGTGCGGCAGCCACCACCCGATCGGGTACGCCAGGGTCGTCCCGGTCATGGGCGGGACGAACCGGTACGGCTTGGCAACGACGATGTCCTGCATGGCGGTCCGCGACGGGCAAAGGCGGGGGACGGGGTTGACTGTACGGGCCGTGGCGGGCGGGTTCAAGCGGATTTGCCGCGGGGGGCGGGGGAAGCGGTCACGCCGGTTGCCGGCCTGTGCCGATGACACCGGCGACAGCGGCGGCGCCGGGAGGATGGCTAACCGGCACAGGTTGCGCCCGCCGCGGAACCGTTCATGCCGGAGGGACGGCCGATGCGCCGCAAAGTGCTCGGGTCGGTGGCGGTGTGGCTGGCGGGCGGGGCGGCGCTGGCCGCGGACAAGCCCGGGGACGTGTTCCCGATGAGCTACCCGCCGCCGGCGGCCCTGCCGGACGGCCCGGCCGGCCAACTGATCCCGTTCAACAAGCCGGCGGTCTCGGCGGCCCCGGCGGTGCAGCAGGCGCAGGCGCTGCAGCCGATGCCGGGGGCGGCGCCGACGCAGCTGCCGCCGACCGTGGCGGGCACGCAACCGCTGCCGGCCCCGGCCACGGCCCCGGCGGACGACTGGGGCTGGGGTGACGCCCCGGCCGCGGCCCTCGCGGACCGCCCCGCCTACCAGGCGAGCCGGTTCTTCGGCAGCGTCGATTACCTGCTCATGTGGGTGCGGCGGAATCCGACGCCGCCGCTGGTCCAGGTGATCCCGCCGAACCTGGCCGACTTCGAGCACATGCAGGGCGACCTGCCCCCGGGGGCCGCAGTGTCGATCTTCGGCGGCCACGGCACCGACCCGGGGGCGATGTCCGGCGTCCGCCTCTTCGGCGGCATGTGGCTGGACGGCGGGAAGAACTGGGGCGTGGA
>DASXAN010001255.1:0-3386 GCA_036406755.1 Gemmataceae bacterium | reverse complement strand
ATTGTTCCGCGTCCACGAGGTGCTGCGGGTCGCCCGGCTCGCCGACCCGCTGCGGGTACAGCGGGAGCTGGACTGGTACAACCGCCTCCTGCCCGGCCGCGGCACACTCCACGCGGCGCTGGTGATCGACGTGCCAGACGGGCCGGACTGGGCCGACGAGATGCAGTTCTGGCGGGACCTGACCGGGGAGAACGTGCGGCTGGTCGCCGGCGCCGAAGCCATTCCGGCCGGACTGGTGACGTGTCGGCCGGAGGACCGTTGTGCCGGGGCGGCCCACTGGCTGACGTTCGCGGTCGCCGACGCCGCCCGCCGGGCGCTGGCGGACGTTCGTCGGCCGGCATTCTTCGCGGCCGACTATGGGGCGTACCGGCACCAGTCGGCGCCGCTGGCGGAGCTTGTGCGCAGAAGCCTGTTGGATGATTTGGAATCGTCGGATCGTGACCGGGCAGCCTGAATGACGAATGACGAAATACCCAATGACGAACCAGAATTCGTCATTGGGTATTTCGTCATTCGTCATTTCATCAAGGCATCTTGCACGCGGCCTCGACGGCCGCCGCCTCGTAGGTCCGCCCGTTGCCGTGCGCCGACCCCCGGTTGCGCAGCGCCACCTGGTACAGCCGCTCGCCGGTCGGCGTCGGGTACTGGCCGGTCAGGCACGCCTGGCAGAGCCGGTCGTCCGTCAGGCCGATGCACCGCGCGACCGCCTCCAGCGGCAAGTAGAACAGGCTGTCGGCGCCCAGCTCGGCGGCCATCGCCTGCTGTTCCTCGACCGTCGGCCGCGACCCCGCCATGAACCGGGGGGCGAACAGTTCGCGGATCGTGGACATGTCGATGCCGTAGAAGCACGGGGCCACGATCGGCGGGCAGGCGACGCGGACGTGGACCTCCCGCGCCCCACCCCGCTCCCGCAGGTGGTGCAGCAGCGACTTGAGCGTGGTCGAGCGGACGATCGTGTCCTCGACCAGGAGCACCCGCTTGCCCTCCAGCACCTCCCGCAACGGCGTGTACTTGAACCGCGCCCGGTCGGCCCGGTTCTCGCCCTCGATGAACGTCCGGCCGACGTAGCGGTTCCGCATCAGCCCCTCGACCGACCGCACCCCGAGGGCGTAGGCCATGGCGTCGGCGGCCGCCTTGCCGGTGTCCGGGACCGGGACGACGATCGTGTCCTCGTCCAGCGGCACCCGGCCGAGTTCCTGCTCCTGCCGGGCCAGTTCCTCGCCGAGCCGGGACCGCGACAGGTACACGCTGCGGTCGTCCAGCACGCTGGCGACGTTGGCGAAATAGATCCACTCGAAGAAGCAGTGGGCCGACCGGCGGCGCGGGGCGAACCGGACCCGGCGGAGCCGATTATCCTGAATGACGATCATCTCGCCCGGCTCCAGCGACCGCACGTCGGTGAAGCCCAGGTTCTGCAGCGCCACGCTCTCGCTGGCGGCGGCGAACAGCGGCCCGTCCTGGGCGTAGCACAGCGGCCGCAGGCCGAGCGGGTCGCGGAGCACGACCAGGTCGCCCATCGCGTTCAGGAAGACGAGGTTGTACGCCCCGTCGAACTTCTCACTGAGCCGGCGGAAGACGTCGACGAGGTCGGGCCGTTCGTCCCCGCGTAGTTCGTGGGCGATGAAGTGCATGAGCACTTCGGTGTCTGTCTCGCGGGTCAGGTGGTAGTCGGCCAGGGAGAGCAGCTCGGCCCGCAGGTCGGCGAAGTTGGCCAGCTGGCCGTTGAACGCCAGCGAAAACCACTTCCACTTGCACCCGTGCGGCCGCTCGAACGGCTGGGCGTAGCTGCGGGTGTTCGCCCCGCAGGTGGCGTACCGCACGTGGCCGATGGCCGCCCGCCCGGCGAACTCCTTCATCACGCTCTCGGCCTTGGCCGGGTGGTTCAGCCGGAACGCCTCGATGACGGTGCCGATCTGCTTGTAGGTGTCGAGGATCTGTTCCCGGCCGGGGTTGAAGGTGGTGAACCCGGCGGCGAGTTGGCCGCGGTTTTGCAGGTCGAGCAGGACCCGCGGCATCAGCCGGCTGACTTGGTCCGGCCCGCCCGGGGGCGTAAGGGGCGACGTGTCGGGGCCGGCCAGGTGGTATAGCGCGGCGATGCCGCACTCGTGCTGCAACTCCCCCATGCGGCGGCGGTCCTCGGACTCGGGGTGGTTCGGCCCAGCGGGCGCGATCATTCTACCATCCCAGCCCGAGCCCGTCCCATCGGATCGTCTCAGATTCGGCCCTGCGGGCAGACCGCGACCTCCGACCCGACCGCCAGCACCGTCGAAACCGGTTGGGCGCCCTGGAGCGCCGCCCACTCCGGGCCGTACAGGTCCGCCCAGCCCACATCGATGTCGTAATCGCGCACCGGGTACACGTCCCAGACCGGGTGGCGGACTTCGTATCGCAGCGCCGCCCCGCGCCGCGTCCGGCCGTAGCCCCAGCGGTGTTCCTTGAAGAAATGCTCGGTGCTTTCCGCGTCCGGCCGCTCGGCCGGCTTGGCGCCGGTGGCCCGGATGGTGTGGACCCGGCCGCGGCCGATCAGGCGGTGCTCGATCGTCACGGCGTCACCGGCGTCGGTGACGGCGCTCGTCATCGGCATGGCCCCGTACGGCTCGTTGTAGAGCAGCCGCGCCAGCCACGCGACCAGCCGCGGCGGCACCAGCTCACGGACGAAAACCACGCCCCGCTCGTCGCCCCGGCGGACGTAGAACCGCAAGTTGACCTCGGGGAAGTCGCGGTAGCCGGGCCACGGGATGCCGAACACGCGGGTGTCGCGGAAGTCGAAGGCGACGAGGCTGATGAACGCCGACCCGCCGCGGCGGTCCAGGTCCAGGCCCGGCGGCAGCCGCGGCGCCAGGAGCTCGTCCGGCACGGCGTAGGTGGCTAGGAAGAGGTTCGACCAGCGGGCCGTCAGGAACGGCCGGCCGGATGGCGGCTCGTCCATCGGCGGGCCTCCGAAACCGGGCGGCACTCCCGTTTTACCAACCGGGGGCTTGCCCGCGGGCGCAACGGTGGATTACGATGCCGGGCACGTCCGCCCCGGAGGGCTCGCCATGACCCGCCACGCCGTACTCGTCGCCGCTGTGCTCGGCGGCCTGCTCGCCGCCGGCCCGGCCCCGGCGGCCGACAATCGGCCGAACATCCTGCTGTGCGTCGCCGACGACTGGTCGTACCCGCACGCCGGCTGCTACGGTGACCGCGTCGTCAAGACGCCGAACTTCGACCGGGTCGCGGCCGACGGCGTGCTGTTCACCGCCGCATTCTGCGTGTCCCCGTCGTGTACGCCGTCGCGGGCGGCGATGCTCACCGGCCAGCCGCCGCACCGGCTGGAAGAGGGGGCCAATCTCTGGGGCATTCTCCCTGCCAGGTTCGTGACGTTCCCCGACCAATTGGAGAAGGCC
>DASXAN010001254.1:0-6747 GCA_036406755.1 Gemmataceae bacterium | reverse complement strand
GGTCGGGTGCCGGAGGTCCCGCTTCGAGTCTCGCGTCGGTGTCCGCGTCACGGCACACGGAGCCGGCGAGGCTGACCCGGATGGTCCGCGGGGAGCTGGACTGGATCGTGATGAAGGCGCTGGAGAAGGACCGCAACCGGCGGTACGACTCGGCCGCCGGGTTCGCGGCCGACGTTCGGCGGCACCTGGACGGGGACCCGGTCGTTGCGGTGCCGCCGAGCGCCGGGTACCGGCTGCGGAAGTTCGTGCGGCGGCACCGGACGGGCGTCTTCGTCGCCTGGTTCGTCGGGGCGTCGGTGGCGGCCATTCTGATCAACGAAGTGATCGCCGCGCACCAGATCGCCCGCGAGCGGGACCGGGCGGTGGCCGCCGAGATGGCCGCCACCGCCGAGCGGGACCGAGCGGAGGCGGCCCGGCGGCAGGCGATGGACGCGCTGCGGGCCACGACCGACGACGTCGTCGAGCGGTTGATCGGCGAGAAGCCGTCGCTGGGGCCGGCGGAGAAAGCGTTCCTGGAAACCACCCTCAAGCGGTGGCAGACGTTCGCGGCCGAGCGGGGCGAGGGCGAACAGGCCCGGGCGATCCAGGCGGAGGGGGCGCACCGGGTTGCGGACCTGCGGTCCAAGCTCAGCCAGTACGACGGGGCGGTGAGCGGGTACCGCGACGCGATCGCGCTGCTCACCCGGCTGGCCGCCGACTTCCCCGCCGCCCCAGAGCACCGGCTGAACCTGGCCCGCAGCCACGTTCAACTGGGGGAAGCGCTCCGCCACGCCGGGAAAACGGTCGAGGCGGAAGCGGCCTTCCGACAGGTGCTCGTCATGCTGGAGCACCTCGCCGCCGATCCCAACGCCGCCCCGGAGTACCGCCTGACCCTGGCCCGCGCCAACACGCACCTGGGACGACTGCTCCGCGACGTCGGGCCGAGGAGGGCGGAGGCGGAGGCGGCTCGCCGGCGGGCGATAGCGATTCTGGAGCCGTTGGCCGCGGCGTTCCCGACCGTGCCCGACTACCGCCAACTGCTGGCCAGCAACCACGAAGGCCTGGGGGTCCTGTTCCGCCGTGTCCGTGCCGGAAAGCCGGCCGAAGCCGAGGCGGAGTGCCGGCGGGCGCTGGAACTCTATGAGGCACTGGTCGCCGACTTCCCGGCCGTGCCTGAGTACCGCTACGACCTGGCCTGGAGTCACCTGAACCTGGGGAATATGCTCGGCGACGCCGGGAAGAAGCCGGAAGCGGCGGCGGCCTACCGGCGGGCGGTCGCCCTCTGGGAGCGGCTGGTGGCCGACTTCCCGGCCGTGCCCAAGTACCGCTGCGACCTGGCCTGGGGCTACTGGAGCCTGGCGCACTGGGTCGGTGGCACGTCGGAGGCGGTCCACCGCCAGGCGCTGGCCCTCTGGGAGGTGCTCACGACCGAAGCTCCCACCGTGCCCGAGTACCGCCGGGGCCTGGCCGCCAGCTCGCTCGACCTCGGCCGCCTGCTCGTGGGAACGGGCAGGCGCCCCGAGGGACAGGCGGCGTTCGGCCGGGCGATGGACGTGCAGGAGAAGCTCGCGGACGACTTCCCCGCCGTGGCCAACTACCGCGAAGTCCAGGCCAGCTACTGTCGAACCGCGGCGGACTACTTCTCTCGGGCAGGGATGCAGGCCGAAGCGGTGGCCGCCTTCCGGCGGGGGATGGCCGTGCAGGAGAAGCTCACGGCCGACTTCCCCGGCGTGACCAGCTACCGGGAAGTCCTGGCCCATGACTGTCGAACCGCGGCGGGATACTTCTCTCGGGCGGGGATGCACAAGGACGCGGAGGCGGCCTTCCGGCGGGCGGTGGCCGCGTACGAGAAACTGGCCGCCGACGCCACCGCGGACCCGCGATACCGCCGACAGGTGGCTGAGTGCAGAAACGATCTGGGCGTTGTGCTGGGCCGGCTCGGTCGGCTGCCCGACGCGGAGGCGGAGTACCGCCTGGCCTTGGCCCTTTCGGAAAAGCTGATCGCCGACTCTCCCGACGTCGCACACGACCGCTTCGTCCTGGGCTGCAGCCAAAGCAACATAGGCTTAATGCGTCGCCGGGCCAAGCGCCTCGACGAAGCCCTGGACTGGTACGCCCGGGCGATCGCCACGCTCGAGGGCGTGCTCCGCGAAGACAAGTCCAACGCCGAGGCCCGGCGGGTCCTGAGCAACGCCCTTCGGCGGCGGGGTGAGGTACTCTATGAGAGCCGGCAATACGCCGAGGCGGCCAAGGATTGGGATCGGATGGTCGAGCTGACGCCGGAGCGCAATAACGACGAATTCCAGATGGAACGGGAGATCCTGCGGGTCAGGATGGGCGAGGTCGATTCGGCCCTGCGGAAGGCGGACGAACTGACGAAGGACGCCGATGTGGGCACGCTATACAACGCGGCTTGCGTCTACGCCGTCGCGGCGGCCCGCCACGACAACCCCGCCGGCACGTCGACGCCCGCCGACTGTGCCGACCGGGCGATGGAACTGCTGCGGCAGGCCGTCGCCAAGGGCTATAAGGACCTCGACCACCTCAAACAGGACGACGACTTGACCGCCTTGCGGGAGCGGGCAGATTACCGCGGACTTATCGCCGAGATGGAGAAAGCCGTCGCGCCGCCGGCGACGGTGAAGTGACACGGCCGGCGCGTAGGATGGCGGACGGGGGACTCTGTGGCGCGTTCGGGCGCGGTGCATCCGTGACCGCCGCGCCCCACTCGGGAGCGGCCATGCCCGACGCCCCCCAGCCCGCCGCCGACCTGTTCCCGGCCGTCTACGACGAGCTGCGGCGGCTGGCGTCCGCCAAGCTCGCGGCCGAGCGGCCCGGCCACACCCTCGACGCCACCGCCCTGGTCCACGAGGCGTACTTGCGGCTGGCGGCGAGCCGGGAGCGTGAGCGACCGGAATTCGCCACCAAGAGCCACTTCTTCCGCGCCGCGACCGAGGCCATGCGCCGCATCCTGGTCGACCACGCCCGCAAGCGGGCCGCCGACAAGCGGGGCGGCGGCGGCCGGCGGTTCGACCTGTCCGAGGCCGACCGGGTGATCGTCCCGGACCCGGACACGTTGCTCGCCGTGGACGAGGCGCTGACCAGGCTGGCGGCCGAGGACGCCGGGTCGGCGGACGTGGCCCGGCTGCGGCTGTTCGCGGGGCTGTCGGTCGAGGAGGCGGCGGACGCGCTGGGCACGTCGCGGGCGACGGCGTACCGCGACTGGGCGTACGCCCGCGCCTGGCTGACCGCCGCCCTGGCCGGCGGCTGACCGGGCCGCCGGCCGGTGGTATGATCAGCGGGAGAGGTGCCGCCATGCCGATCCACGACTGGACCCGGGTTTCGGCGGCACTGTTTCAGAGCTTCCGCAGCGCGTGGGTGGTCGCCATCGACCGGGCGTTGAACGGCGGCGCACTGCCGCCCGGCTATTACGCCCTCCTTGCCCCGGCAGCGGTGTCAGCCGCGGAAGTCGTTGCCGACCCCGGCACCGTGCCGTTCCGGGAGCCGTGGCGGGAGACACCGGCGGCCGATGACATGGAGTTCTACCGGCTGAAGAAAAGTCACATCGTGGTTCGCCGGTCCAGTGACCATACGGCCGTGGCCGTGGTGGACGTCGTATCGGCCGGGGACAGGGCGACTGCCGCTAGCGTTCGGGCCATCACCGACCGGCTGACCGGCGTGCTGCGGCACGGCGTCAACGTACTCCTGTGCGACGTGCTGCCGCCGGGTCCGCACGACCCGCACGGCCTGCATTCGTCGATCTGGGCCGAAGTGACCGACAGCGACTTCGCCTTGGTCGCGGACAAGCCGCTGGCCGTCATGGCGTATGCGGCGGCCCCGGCCGTCACCGCCGGTGTCGAAACGCTCGCCGTCGGTGACGTGCTGCCCGACATGCCGCTCGCCCTCACGCCGCGCGAACACGCCTTCGTGGCCCTCGAAGCGGCCTACCAAGCAGCTTGGGGTGGTGAGCCGGCATTCGTGCGTGAGCTGCTGGATTCAGCATCCGTCCGATGACCGGTATGCGCCGGCCGGTTGCTGACTGATGTGGCGACGCTGTGACATCCGTCCGGGACCGTTCCGGGTCGTCGGGCGGCAGTTATTTCACGCGGCTGGTTCGGCGTGTCTTGGGTGCAGGAACTACTCCCCGCGCCTGGAACGGTACCACGCTACTGCCAGCACGACAGCGGCGCCGACGAACAAGCCGGCTGTTAGCCCCTGCGTCAGACCCAGGCCGACGCCGACTGCCACCGGATCGAAGGCAGGCGCACTACCGTTGCGGAACACCGCGCGGTGGTAGCCCGGCACGAAACGACCCAACAGGTAGCCGACCAGACAGCCAGCGGCTCCGAAGACGGCGGCACTGGTGATGATCGTCACGAAGGCACGCGCCAGGTTCACAGGTCCACCCCCAAGTCGCGGACCGAACCGCTGCACTGCTACACACGACAATGCCGCTGGCGTGACGCACAACATATGGAAGGGCAACTGCTGAATCAGCAGTCCCACTGCCAAGGACTCCTGCGGACCGTGGGGGCGGCTGATCCACTCAGCCGACAGAACGGCCTCCAGGCAAAGCCAAGCCCCCAGCAGGGCCAGTAGCGACGGCCGGAATGGCCATGAAGTGTCCTTTGGTGCCTGGACGCCGATGGCCATGCCGAGGAGCAGCGACACGGCCAAAGCGGCCGGGATCGACATAACACCCCCTCTTCGCCGGACTCGTTGTTAGCTTGCGCGACCTAACCCGGGGCTGTCAACCGCCGGCCGGAACCGTCCCGGCTGATCACCCCCGCGGGTGGAACTTCTTGTGGATCGCCTTGAGCCGGTCGCGGTCCACATGGGTGTAATGCTGCGTCGTGCGGATGTTCGCGTGGCCGAGCAGCTCCTGCACCGCCCGTAGGTCCGCCCCGCCGGCCAAGAGGTGCGTGGCGAAGCTGTGCCGCAGCGTGTGCGGGCTCGTCCGCCCGCTCAAGCCCGCCCGCTTGACGTACTTCTTCACCACCACCCACACCATCTCGCGCGTCAGCCGCCGGCCGCCCCGGCTGACGAACACCCACGGCGCCTCGCCGGCCGCCTTCACCAGCCCCGGCCGGGCGTCCCCCAGGTAGCTGGTCAGGGCGGCGATGGCCGGCGGGTTCAGCGGCACGATCCGCTGCTTGTTCCCCTTGCCGACGCACTTGCAAAACTCCCCGCCCAGGTGCAGGTCCGCCAGCCGCAGCCCGACCACCTCCGACGCCCGGCTACCGGTCGCGTACAGCGTCTCCAGCAGCGCCCGGTCGCGGAGAAAAAACCGGTCGGCCGGCGTCGGGGCGGCGAGCAGTTTCTCGACCGCCTCCGGCGACAGCACGTGCGGGATGCGGTCCCACAAGGACGGCGACGAGAGCAATTCGACGGCCGCCGGGTCGCCCCGCTCCTCCAGCCGGAGGAAGCGGTAGAACATTTTGAGCGCGACCAGGTGGCGGGCCTGGCTCGGCGGGGCCAGCTGCTCGTCGTGCAGGTGGCCGACGTACCGGGCCAGCTCGCGCAGCGTCGGCTTGAGGTGGTCCGCCAGCTCGCCGCCGGCCGCCCAGGCGGTGAACCGGTCCAGGTCCCGGCCGTAGGCGAGGACGGTGTTGTCGGCCATGCCGCGCTCGGCCTTGAGGTAATGGCGGAAGGCGCGGACGTCATCGGCCAGGTCGAGGGCGCTCATGCGGGTGTCATCGGCGGCCGGCCGGGTGCGAGAAAAGGCGGGACTCGTGGATTTCCCTCGATCACAACGCTGAGATCGCTGCGGATTCGCGGGACTGACCTTTTCCGATCCGTTGTCGTCCGTGATGGCTGGGGAGTTTCGCGGCCATGCCCCACTCGCAGCTTGAATATGTAGCTTTGTACACTATATTTGCGTGGCTGGCCTGTTGGCGGCCAGTCGGTTCCGCGGCGAAATGGCCGCCCCGTCGGGATGTCGCAAGATGTCGCAATTTATCGCATTAGGAAAAGATGTTTGTTCCAGCCCGCGATTCAGGTGTCGCCGGAAATGTTCCAAAATGTCCGGTTTTGTCCGCCCAAGAAAAGATGTTGTTCAGCCCTGTCGGCCGAGCCATTTTCCTTTGGCCGCCCCGGCCGGCGCGGCTACAATGGAGCGCATCCCACCCGCCCCCGGCCCCCTCCCGCCGGGTCCGCCCCCTGCCTCACGGATGACCCACCTGCCGATGAAGCCATTCCTGCCAGTCCTTTGTGCGTGTGCCGCCCTCGCCGCTCCGGCCCCGGCGGCCGACCCGGCGGCGGTCGAGTTCTTCGAGGCGAAGGTCCGTCCGGTCCTGGCCGAGAACTGCTTCACCTGCCACGGCCCGGACAAGCAGAAGGCCGGGCTGCGGCTCGACTCCGGCGCCGCGGTCCGCAAAGGCGGCGAGTCCGGCCCGGCCGTCGTCCCCGGCGATCCGGACAAGAGTCTGCTGCTGAAGGCCGTCCGTCAGACCGACGCCGACCTGAAGATGCCGCCCAAGGGCAAGCTGCCCGACGCCGCCGTCGCCGACCTGGCGGCGTGGGTGAAGATGGGGGCACCGTGGCCGGCGGACGCGAAGGCGGCGGCCGCCGATCCGGCCAAGGCGCACTGGGCCTTCCGGCCGGTCAAAGCGCCGGCCGTGCCGGAAATCCCAAACCCCAAATCCCAAATCCCAAACCCGATCGATGCGTTCGTCCTCGCGAAGTTGCAAGCCGCGGGCCTGAGCCCGTCGCCGCCGGCCGACCGCGTCACGCTGATCCGCCGCGTCACGCTCGACCTGACCGGCCTGC
>DASXAN010001253.1:0-8740 GCA_036406755.1 Gemmataceae bacterium | reverse complement strand
CGCTGACCAGCATCCTGATCCCGGTCGCGGACGCGCCGCGGCCGCAGCCGGCGGTGACGGCCGCCGCCCGGATCGTCCGCCAGCTCGGCATCCCGGCGGGGACGTTCACGCTGGTCCACGTCGGCGGCCCGGGGCCGACGGGCCGGGTCGTGAAACCGGACGTGCCCGGCTGGACGTGGAACGTGGACGTCCGCGACGGCGGCGTGACCGACGGCATCCTGGCGGCGGCCGACGCGGCGAAGGCCGGGCTGATCGTGATGAGCACGGCCGGGCACGACGGCTTCCTCGACGCGCTGCGGGGCAGCCAGAGCGAGCGCGTCCTGCGGGCCGCGGCCTGCCCGCTGCTCGCCATCCCGGAAACGTCGCTGGCGGCCGGCGCCATGGGCGTGTGAAAGGGGCCATCCGATGACGAGTTCAACGACGGAGCGCCCGGTGGCGGACGCGACCACGCGGCTGACGACGGCCGACACGCCGCACCCCGAGGTGGCGCTGTTGTCCAACGGCACGTACGCGGTCATGCTCACCGCCGCCGGGGCGGGGTCCAGTTCCTGGCGGGACCTGGACGTGACCCGGTGGCGGGCCGACGGGACCCGCGACTGCTGGGGCCAGTTCTGCTACGTCCGCGACCGGGCGGACGGCTCCGTCTGGTCCGCCGGCCACCAGCCGCTGTGCCGGCCGGCGGGCGAGTACGAGGCCGTCTTCCGCCCCTGCCACGCCGAGTTCCGCCGGCGCGACGGCGACATCGAGACGCGGCTGGCCGTCTGCGTCCCCCCGGGCGACGCGGCGGAGGTGCGGCTCGTCACCGTCGTCAACCACGGCGGCCGGCCCCGCGACCTCGACCTGACCAGCTACGCCGAGGTGTGCCTGAACCACCGGCGGGCCGACCAGGCCCACCCGGCGTTCGCCAAGCTGTTCCTGGAGACGGAGTTCCTCGCCGGGCCGGGCGCGCTCTTCGCCCGCCGCCGGCCGCGGGCCGCGGACCAGAAGCCCGTCTGGGCGGTCCACGTCTCCGCAACGGACGGGCCGGTCGAATACGAAACCGACCGGGCTCGGTTCCTGGGCCGCGGCCGGACCCCGGCGAACCCCCGCGCTCTCGACCCCGGCGCCGCCCTGTCCGGCACGGTCGGCCCGGTGCTCGACCCGGTGTTCAGCCTCCGGCGGACGGTCCGCCTCGCCCCCGGGGCGACGGCGCGAGTCGCCTTCGTGACCGGCGCGGCCGAAACTCGGGAGCAGGCCGTCGCCCTGGTCGAGCGGCACAAGACCCTCGCGGCCGCCGACGCCGCGTTCGATCAGGCTCGGGCGCATAGCCGGGAGGAGTCGGCCGACCTGGGCCTGACGGCCGCGGACGTCGGGCTGTTCAACCGCCTGGCCGGGGCCGTCCTGTTCACGACGCCGGCGCTGCGGTCGCCGGCCGCCGCCGAGGCCAACCGGCTCGGGCAGCCGGGCCTGTGGCCGTACGGCATCTCGGGGGACCGGCCGATCGTGCTGGCGCGGGTGGCGGCGGCCGGGGCCGCCGGGCTGGTCCGCGACCTCGTCCGGTGGCACGACTACGCCCGCCGCCGCGGCATGGACCTCGACCTCGTCGTCCTCGACGGCCGGCCCGGTGACGCCGCCGACCGGCTGAAGGACGAACTGGCGGCGGGCCCGGCCGGTCCGCTGCTCGGCAAGCCGGGCGGCGTCTTCGTCCTGGCCGCGGACAAAGTGCCCGATGACGGGCGGACGTTGATCGAGGCGGCGGCCCGGGCCGTCATCAATGACCGCGGGCCGCTGGTCGACCAGCTTCAACCGACACAAGTAGGGTGGGTCGAGCCGCGAAGCGGCGAGGCCCACCGATTCGGTGGCTCGGAGTCGGTGGGCCTCGGTCGCTCCGCTCCCTCGACCCACCCTACGCCGCAAACCGATCTCCTGTTCTGGAATGGCCGCGGCGGGTTCACGCCGGACGGCCGCGAGTACGTCATCCGCATCGACGGCACCGCCCCCGGCGGCCCGGCGCTGCCGCCGGCGCCGTGGATCAACGTCCTGGCGAACGCCGGGTTCGGCTGCTTGGCGACGGACGCCGGGCTCGGGTACACCTGGGCCGGCAACAGCCAGATGAACCGGCTGACGCCGTGGTCCAACGACCCCGTCTCCGACCCGCCGGGCGAGGCCGTCTACCTGCGGGACGAAGAAACCGGCGACTTCTGGACGCCGACGCCGCTGCCGTGCGGGGCCGGGGCGACCGTCGCGGTCCGCCACGGCCAGGGCGACACGCGGTACGTCCGCACCAGCCACGGGCTGGAGCAGGATCTACTCGTGCTCGTGCCGTCGGACGACCCGGTCAAGCTCGTGAGCCTGACGGTGCGGAACGCCGGGGACCGGCCGCGGCGGCTGACGGCGACGTACTATGCCGAGTGGGTGCTGGGCACGGCCCGGGAGGACGCGGCGGCCCGGGTGGTGTGCGAGCGGGACGGCGACGCCGGGGCGGTCCTGGCCCGCACCGCCTGGGCCGGCGCCTTCGCCGGCAAGCTCGCGTTCGTCGGCGTCGGCGACCGGCCGCACTCGTTCACCGCAGACCGGGCCGAGTTCCTCGGCCGCAACGGCTCCCCCGCCGCCCCGGCCGCCCTCGGCCGGGCCGGCCTGTCCGGCCGCACCGGGCCGACGCTCGACCCGTGCGCGGCGGTGATGACCGAACTCACCCTCGCCCCCGGCGAGACGGCGGACGTCGTCTTCGTCCTCGGCCAGGCGGACGGGCCGGACGACGTGCGGCGACTCGCCACGTCCTACACCGCACCGGGCGCGGCGGCCCGGGCGCTGGCGGCCGTCCGGCAGTTCTGGGACCGTGAGACGGGTGCCGTCCAGGTGCGCACGCCGGACCCGGCCATCGACGTCATGGTCAACCACTGGCTCCCGTACCAGGTGCTGGCCTGCCGGGTGTGGGCGCGGTCCGCGTTCTACCAGTCGGGCGGGGCGTATGGGTTCCGCGACCAGTTGCAGGACGTGATGGCCCTCGTCTACGGCGCGCCGGAGGAGGCCCGGGCGCAAATCCTCCGCTCGGCCGCCCGCCAGTTCGAGGAAGGGGACGTGCAGCACTGGTGGCACCCGCCCGGTGGGGCCGGCGTCCGCACCCGCATCACCGACGACCTGTTCTTCCTGCCGTACGTCGTCCACCACTACGTCACCACGACCGGCGACGCCGCCCTGCTCGACGAGCGGGTGCCGTTCCTGAAGGCCCCCGTCCTGCGGCCCGACCAGGAGGAGGAGTACAACGTGCCGGCCGTCAGCGACACCGCCGGCACCATCTACGAGCACTGCGTCCGCGTCCTCGACCACGCCGACCGGCTCGGGCCGCACGGCCTGCCGCTCATGGGCACCGGCGACTGGAACGACGGCATGAACAAGGTCGGCGCCCACGGCACCGGCGAGAGCGTCTGGAACGGGTGGTTCATCCTGACCGTGCTCAAGGCGTTCGCCGAGCTGGCCGACCGCCGCGGCGACGCGGCCCGGGCCGGGTGGTGCCGGGTGCGGGCCGAGGCCCTGCGGACCGCCCTGGAGGACCACGCCTGGGACGGGGCGTGGTATCGCCGGGCGTACTTCGACGACGGCGCGCCGCTCGGCTCGGCCCAGAACGACGAGTGCCAGATCGACGCGCTGCCGCAGGCGTGGTCGGTCATCTCCGGCGCCGGCGACGCCGACCGCAGCCGCAAGGCGATGGCGGCCGTGGACCAGCGGCTGGTCGATCCGGCCGGGAAGTTGATCCGCCTATTCACCCCGCCGTTCGACGCGGGCAAGCTGCAACCGGGCTACATCAAGGGCTACGTCCCGGGCATCCGCGAGAACGGCGGGCAGTACACGCACGGCGTCACCTGGGTCGTGCTGGCGACGGCGCTGCAGGGCCGCGGGGATCGGGCGGTCGAGCTGTGGAGCTTGCTCAACCCGGTCAACCACACCCGCACGCCCGCCGAGGTCGAGCACTACAAGGTCGAGCCGTACGTCATGTGCGCCGACGTCTACGGCGCCCCCCCACACGTCGGCCGCGGCGGTTGGACGTGGTACACCGGGGCGGCGGGCTGGATGTACCGCGTGGCCGTCGAGGCGATCCTCGGCGTTCGCCTGCGGGGGGATACGCTGAGCCTGGACCCGTGTATCCCCGCCGCGTGGCCCGGGTTCGAGGTCGCCTATCGATGCGGCGCCGCGACCTACCGGGTCCGCGTGGACAACGCCGCCGGCACCGGCCGCGGCGTTAAGTCGGTCACGGTGGACGGCACCGCGGCGGAGGGCGGCCGCATTCCGCTCCGCGACGACGGCCGGACGCACGACGTTCGCGTGATGCTGGGTTAGCGGGAGGCTGCGACGATGCCCGACACGGCGCCCGACGACCTGGACCGGTTGCCCACAGACGACGAGCTGGCGCAGCTTGAGTGGACGACGGTCCAGTATTACCTCAAGGAAACCAACCCGGTCAACGGGCTGATCCGGGACAAGACCGACCCGTCCGCCCCGTGTAGCATCGCGGCCATGGGCATGGCCCTGGCCACGATCCCGGTCACGGTGAAATGGGGCCTGTTCCCGCGGGACCTGGCGGCCGCGATGGCCCTGAAACGACTCCGCTTCTTCCGCGACAGCCGCCAGGGGCCGGAGCCCGACGCGACCGGCTACAAGGGCTTCTATTATCACTTCATCGACATGGAGGCCGGCAAGCGCGTCTGGGAGTGCGAACTCTCGACGATCGATTCGACGTTCCTGCTGGCCGGGATGCTGACGGCCGCGACGTTCTTCGACGGCGACACGGCCGCCGAGGCCGAACTCCGCCAAGTGGCGGACGACCTCTACCGCCGGGCCGACTGGAACTGGGCCCGCAACGGCGGGTCGGCCGTCACCCACGGCTGGAAGCCGGAGAGCGGGTTCATCCCGCACGGCTGGACCGGGTATGACGAGGCACTCTTGCTCTACGTCCTCGGCCTCGGCTCGCCGACCCACCCGCTGCCGCCGGAGAGCTACGCCGCCTACTGCGCGACCTACTCGTGGAAGGAAATCTACGGCCGGGAGCTGCTCTACTCGGGGCCGCTGTTCACCCACCAGCTGTCGCACCTGTGGATCGACTTCCGCGGCATCCGCGACGCCTTCATGCGGGACCGCGGCAGCGACTACTTCGAGAACAGCCGGCAGGCGACTTACGTACAGCAGGAGTACGCGGTCCGCAACCCGATGCAGTTCACCGGCTACGGCAAGCACTGCTGGGGCTTCACCGCCTGCGACGGCCCCGGCTGGGACAAGCGGGTGGTCAACGGGATCGAACGGCAGTTCTTCGACTACATCGCCCGCGGCGCTCCGTTCGGCCCGGACGACGGCACCGTCGCCCCGTGGGCCGTCGTCGCCTCCTTGCCGTTCGCCCCGGAAATCGTCATCCCGACCGTCCGCCACCTGGCCAGCCTGGACCTGGGCATGACGATGCCGTACGGGTTCAAGCCGTCGTTCAACCAGACGTTCGCCGTACCCGACAGCCCGACGGGGTGGTGGGTGACGCCGCACCACTTCGGCATCGACCAGGGGCCGATCGTGCTGGCGATCGAGAACTACCGCACCGGCCTGCTCTGGGAGATCATGCGCCGCAGCCCGTACGTCGTCGCCGGCCTGCGGCGCGCGGGGTTCACCGGCGGCTGGCTGTAAGCAAGTAGGGTGGGTCGAGCGAGTCTTCGAGCGAGGCCCACCGACGAACTCACGGTGGGCCTCGCCGCTGCGCTCCTCGACCCACCCTACGGTTCCCAGGATCGCCGATGAGCGACAAACCCGCCGCCTTCGACCGTCGCATCCTCCGCCGCTTCGTCGCGGCCATCCGCCAGTTCTTGACCTCCGAGGTCCGCGGCCGGGCGTGGGCGTTTGTCGCGCTGCTGGTCGCCTTCGCCCTGGCGATCAACGGCCTGAACGTCCTCAACAGCTACGTCGGCCGCGACTTCATGACCGCGATCAGCCACCAGGACTTCCACGAGTTCGTCCGCCAGGCGTGGCTCTTCGTCGGCGTGTTCGCGGCGTCGACGGCCGTGGCCGTCCTCTACCGGTTCACCGAGGAGCGGTTCGGCATCTTTTGGCGGGTGTGGCTCACGCAGAAGGTCGTGCGGCAGTACATGGCCAACCGCACCTACTACCGGCTCAAGGAGCAGGCCAGCCTCGACAACCCGGACCAGCGGATCGCCGACGACGTCCGCACGTTCACGACGACGACGCTCTCGTTCACCCTCATGTTCATGAACGGGGCGCTCGCGGCCGTTTCCTTCTCGGGCGTGTTGTGGACGATCAGCCCGCTGCTCTTCGGCGTCGCCGTCGGCTACGCGCTGCTCGGGACGGCGTCGGCGATCTGGCTCGGCAAGCCGCTCGTCGGGCTCAACTACCGTCAGGCCGACCTGGAGGCGAACTTCCGGGCGGACCTGATCCACGTCCGCGAGAACGCCGAGTCCGTGGCGCTGTTGCGCCGCGAGGGGCGGCTGACCGCCCGGCTGCTCGGCCGGCTCGACGACCTGGCCGCCAACTTCCGGCGGGTGATTGCCGTCAACCGCAACCTCGGCTTCTTCACCACCGGGTACAACTTCCTGATCCAGATCATCCCGGCCCTGTTCGTCGCCCCCCTGTTCATCCGCGGCCAGGTCGAGTTCGGGGTCATCACGCAGTCGGCGATGGCGTTCGCCCAGCTGCTCGGGGCGTTCTCGCTGATCATCAACCAGTTCCAGTCGATCTCGTCATTTACCGCGGTCGCCGCCCGGCTCAGCGCCCTGACCGGCGCGGTCGAGGAGGGCCCGCCGGCCGACCGGGTCGTGCCGGACGTCGTCGAGGCGCCGGGCCGCGTCGCCTACGAGAACCTGACGCTCACTTCGCCCCGCGACGGCCGGGTGCTGGTCCGCGACCTGACCGTCGACATCCCGCACGGCACGCGGGTGGACGTCATCGGCCCGGACGAGGAGGCGCGGGTCGCCCTGTTCCGGGCCACGGCCGGCCTTTCGGAGGCCGGCACCGGGCGGGTCACCCGGCCGGGGTTCGACGACATCATGTTCATGTCGGAACGCCCGTACCTGCCGCCCGGCACGCTGCGGAACCTGCTGCTCCGCACCGGCCGCGAGGCCGTCGTCGCGGACGACCAGCTCCTGGCGACGCTCTTCGAGGTGGGGGCGGAGGCGATCGTCAAACGGGCCGGGCTCGACCAGGAACAAGATTGGGCGACCGTCCTGTCCGTGACCGAACAGCAACTGTTGACGTTCGCCCGCGTGCTGCTGGCGGCCCCGCGGTTCGCGATGTTCGACCGGGTGTCCCGCGGCGTGTCGCGGGCCGCGGCGGCGCACGCCCTGCGGGCGCTGACCGCCCGCGGCATCTCGTACGTCACGCTGCTGGACGACGAAGTGGTCGACCCGGCGCTGTTCGACGCCGTGCTCGAACTGCCCGGCGACGGCTCCTGGAAGTGGCGCTTGACCGGGGCCGCGGCCCCGCGGGAAACCGCCCGGTCGCACTGACCGGCGGGCCGGGCCGGTCTGGACCAAGGTCCAGTGTCGCGCCTGCGCCGGTGTTTTAGCCTGTCCTCAATTCGGATGTTCGCGGCCGATCCCGTCGGAGTCTTGCCATGCGCCGCTCACCGTCGCTGAAGCTCTCCACCGCCTGGTGCACGCTGGCCCTGTCCGCGGCGGCCGCCGGGTGTACGTCGGCCCCGCCGGCGGCCGCGCCGCCGGAGCCGCCCATGGTCGCGGTCGCCACCCCGGTGACGTCGGACGTGACCGACTACGTGGACTACACCGGCCGGACCGACGCCGTCGACAGCGTCGAGGTCCGGGCGCGGGTCAACGGCTACCTGGACCAGATCAAGTTCAAGGCCGGGGCGGAGGTGAAGGAGGGTGACCTGCTGTTCGTCATCGACGAGCGGCCGTACAAGGCCGAGCTGGACCGCGTCGAGGGGCAGATCAAGCTGGCCGAGGCCAAGCACAAGTACGCCGGTGCCGAGGTCGTCCGGAACGAGCCGCTGGTGAAGTCCGGGGCGACGACCAAGTCCGAGTTCGACAAGATGGTGGCCGCCCGCGACGAGGCGGCGGCGGCGATCGAGGCGACCAAGGCGGCGGCCGAGTCGGCCAAGTTGAACCTGAAGTTCTGCCAGATCCACGCGCCGATCGGCGGCCGGGTGAGCCGCAACTACATCACCGCCGGCAACCTGGTCACGGCCGACTCCACCCTGCTCACCACGATCGTGTCCCAGGACCCGATGTTCGTCTACTTCGACGTGGACGAGCCGACCATCCTCCGCGTCCAGCAGCTGATCCGGGAGGGCAAGTTCCCGTCCGCCCGGCGGACGTCGGACATCCCGGTGACCGTCGGCCTGGCGAACGAGCCGGGCCAGTTCCCCCACAAGGGGACCATCGAGTTCGTGGACAACCGGGTGGACCCGGGGACCGGCACCCTGAAGGTGCGGGCCGTCCTGCCGAACCCGGAACAGGCCAACGGCGACCGGGTGTTCGCGGCCGGCATGTTCGTCCGCGTCCGGGTGCCGCTCGGCCAGCCGCGGAAGCAGCTGCTCGTCACCGAGCGGGCCCTGGGCAGCGACCAGGGGCAGAAGTTCCTCTACGTCGTCGCCAAGCAGGACGGCAAGGACGTGGTCGAGTACCGCCCGGTGGCCGTCGGCCCGCCGCACAAGGGCGGGCTGCGGGTGGTCTACCCGGTCAAGCTGGTGCGGGCCAAGGAGGGGCTGCGGATGGCCCGCCCGGACGAGGCCGCCGCGGCGGAGGACAGCCTC